>JBGCDN010000455.1:0-12055 GCA_045105495.1 Planctomycetaceae bacterium | reverse complement strand
TTCAGGCTTGAGCAGAGTTTCAACGGTGCCGGCTGGCAACTTTGCGAAAGCTTCATCTGTTGGTGCGAAGACTGTGAATGGACCGGAACCTTTCAGCGTGTCCACAAGTCCGGCAGCCTTAACAGCTGCAACCAGAGTCTTGAAGTTGCCTGCTTTAACAGCTGTGTCAACGATGTCTTGGCTGTGTGCGGTTGGGGAGTTAGCGGCGAACAGGCAAGCCACTGCAGCAGTTGAGAGGAGGAAACGTTTCATTTCACCATTCCTGATTGAGATAACACCGAGCGACCCTCGCGTCGGTTACTGCAGCCTATTCGCTGCCCTCTCTCAGGCGGATTCAGAAATTTCGTTCAAAACGTTCATTTCGTTCCACCGGTCAAAATCGCACTTGCTCAGCTCGCTTTGACCTCGCCAACACCAGCCAACACCAGCCAACGCCGCGATATGACCAGCAAAGCGACCTGCCCAGCCAAGTGAATGAGCGAATAGAAATACGCCTTCCTGAAGCGACTGACCGCAATCGGCCACCCGAAATGCGATTTAGCCAATGCGATCTTGCGGTCGGTTCCTAGCGAATAAACGCCGGATATCGTGCCGATGGACGGAGAGTCGTATCCAATCCCGACCCATCCCCCTTCGAAAAGAACCCACCAGCCCGAGACTCCCGGCGAAATGTGGGCCGTCCAGACACACGAAATCAAGGCAACCTGCAGAAGACAGAGCAACAGGGCAATGCAGGATTTGTCAAACCAGCAGGAGTCGCGCCAGCAGGCACAGAAAGAGCTCCGCACGAATCGACAAAGAGACTTCAAACAACGTCGATTTCGTTACGAACGCGTCGGGTACCGGCAGCTGCAAGCGCGGTTTGAGTCACGACTTGTTTCACGTAGTAGGACGGAGCTTTGCCGCTGATAACCATATGGCCTTCGTCGAGACGCACATTCAGGCCAGAAACCGCATGGTTGGTTCGGGTCGAGAAGTGATCGATGAGGTCATTTTCTGATGAATTCGGGGCCATGATGGTTCCATGCAGTGAGTGGGGAAGCCCGGCGTCGGACAGGCACGCAGCGGTACCTATATCGAAGATTTAGCTCAAATCTGCGTGAGACAGCGGCATTCAGGGCCCAAGCGGGGTCAATTCCCTATGCACAATGTCGGGTTCTGAGGGCTGAACCTCCCTGGATCGCGGGGAACATAGATAGTTGGGCTGACTCGCAACAATCCCGATTCAGACCGCTGCACTGTGAGCGAGTTCTCGATTGGCAGCAAAATAAGGGCGCGACCTCGTGTCGCACCCGTCTTGCCTGGAAACTTAATTCTGGAAATCATCCGCATCAATCAGCTCACGTCCGGCCTTCGAACCCAGTGCCCTAAAGACCGGGTCATCGATTGATCCGGCGATCGAATGAACTGAGCCGTCGGCGAGAAGAAACTGAGCCGATGCAGTGTGCCGGCTTGAGGGCGTCCAAATGCCCCAGCTGTTTTCCCCATCAACCGTGGTACAAGCCGGTGAGTTGGGAGGCAGTACCGTGCTGAACCCTGCAAAGTAGGGCTGCCCGTCGGCCCAGCGGCTGCCGGGATTTGCCCCTGTCACATACGTAACGCTTGCATCGAAGAATTGGCGGTTCAGCGGATCGATCACCGAGCGGCACATCTCTGCGTCGTTTTGAACGTTTGCCAGATCGCCAATCATTGCTGACAGCACCGCGTAGCCAGACACGATTTCATTGTTGCCGGCCAGACTGGTCCCAATACCTCCACAGCGTTCGCCCATTGCGATCGTGAAGCTGGTGCCGTCTATGCATTCGTCAATTCCATTGCTCGTATACATGCCGAACAGCCCACGAATTTGGCGACCATCAATCCCCAATGCGGCATTCGCCGTTTGGTTGTCGAGAGAATAGTCACCAATGCAAAAACGATAATTGGATGTCCCCGTACGAGACTGGATGGCGAGGTCAGAAGGGCAAACAAGGCCCGGAATCTGAGCTCGCCATGGGTCAAAATCTTCAACAGAAGGAGCCGGGCCTCCTCGAACAAATGAACCACCCGGAATGTTGTCCCGGTCACGTCCAATCTGGATATCCCCAGCGAGGTTGGCTTGATCAAAGAATGGAAGCAACATGACCAGCCCGCTAATGCTTGCCAGGTTGCTATCGGTCAGTGATCCAGTTGTGCTGTTGGTCCCGCCACGCATTGATGGAAACGTCTTATGGACGTCGTGATAGTTGTGCAAAGCCAGACCAAGCTGCTTCAGGTTATTCTTGCACTGCGTTCGCCTTGCTGCTTCTCGAGCAGCCTGAACCGCCGGCAACAGAAGTGAAATGAGGATCGCGATAATCGCGATCACAACCAGTAACTCAATCAGTGTAAAAGCGGATCTCTTTCGGATTCGCGACATCTCTCTACCTCGTTCCTTGAATGGATTCTTCAAAACGGCTGCACGTTGATGCATACCTGCATCCCGTTTTCGCTGAGCAGCCGACGAAACGAGACTTCGACGCCGACGAACGCAACTCGCGTACCGGAAGTTCAACACAAGCAAGACGACACTGTTCGCAAACAGACCGTCGCTCTGGTTACTGCACAATCTCCGCGCATAAACGCGTTCGAACGAAGCAGCCAGCTCCTTCGAGTGACCGAATAGGACGTCTCTTTAGGACTGAAGGGCCAGAACCGGCTGATAGAAATTTCTCCGCGTGTTTCAGAATTTCACACGGGCACGCTGCATCTCGATGGAACCTTGCAAGCAGATCGAGCACCAAGCGATGAAGAATCGCGCACCAACAAACGTGTTCGGCTTCAGACCGCTAGCAAGAACGCGTAGAATCTCTGGCAGAGGAAATTCCCCGTCTTCCCCCGGTCGCCTTATGATCGATGGTAACCCGTACCAGCCCCAGATAGAGATCGAGCCCGAGCCACCACGACGGCGGCCGAGACTCCCGTTTCGTCAGACATTCGTACTCACTGCAAGCGCTGCGATGGCTGGACTCTTGGTCTCAGGTTCAATCCGCGCTTGCTTGCTTCCGGACGGCGGCGGATCCGTTAATGACGGCTTGGTTTTGCTGGCGTGCATCGGGATGCTTGCGATTGGGACCGTCTACGGAATCTGGTCTGGTCGCGACGCAGCAATTCAAAGAGCTCGAATGAAATCAGGGGCAAGAGCTCAGAACCCTGTAGTCACCGGCATTGGTCTTTTCGGAGTGGCGGGCTTCGCGGGAAGCAGTTTGGTGCGGGAGTACCGAGGTAAGCCGCTGCACTTGTTCGCCGTCGGCTTTGGCTTGCTGGCCCTGCATTCATTTATCTGGTTCTATGCAGTCCAGCAGCCACATACTAAACCGACCGACCAGCCTCTGAATCCACCACCGGACAGATACTACGGCTGATCCTTCCGCCTACCTGAGCCGTTCAGCAATTGGGACTGTGAGCCCGTTGCAGAACAAACGGACGCCGCGGTCAGCTCGACCTCGTATCTGTAAAGATTGCGATGACTGACAAGAACCCATCCCGCCCGCTGCCTAAGAGTATCGACGGAGAAACAGCCGACGATTTGTCCCCCCAAGAAGTGTTCGTTCTGATCTGTACGGGCAGTATCGCTGGACTGGTTGTCGGGGCGTTCATTCAGGGACTGCTGAACTTCGCGGGCCGCCCTGAAGTTGGAACCACTTCCTGCCTCAGTATGCTCGGAGCAGGGAGCATCTATGGGGCATGGTCGGCACGCTCTGCCGCCGACAGCACGGCGCAGCCAAACGCCGTAATGGGACACCCAATCGTCTGGGCTGTAGGCGTTCTTAGTGGAAGCGGGCTTGTCGCCTGCGGACTGTCGTTTTGGTACTGGTGAGAACTATTCCACATCCTTGCATTTGGCTGCGGATCTGCGTGCGTGAACTCAGGATTCTGGCTCTACGTCGTCAGCAAGCGAAACGCTGCACAGCGAAAGAATGGAGTTACCGTCTATGACACTCACACACGGTAAACCAAAGGAAAAGCAGGGCCTGAATTTAACATAACGGACATTATCGGACGTTGCGGATACGTTGTTTTTCACGTCTTCTCGCAATGATCCTGGCGATCCATATGCCGATCAAAGTCCCTACGCCGACGGGTATTACGAACACTGCAAAGGTCGAGGCCGACTCCCAATCGGATGGCGTTGGGGAGCATTCAGTAGGATCCGCTCCTTCGAATCGCTGCTCGTAGGGATTCTCAGACGCCACTTGCCTGCTCTTCGAAGACGCCGATCTGACGGAACTTCTCGTACCGCCGTTCAATCAGTTCCTCGGGACTCAGTTCGACCAAAGAGTCCAACGCTGAGACCAGCGAGCCCTTCAAGGTCATGCCCATGGCTCGATGGTTACGGTGAGCTCCGCCGAGAGGTTCGGGAACCACTTCGTCAATGACCCCCAGTTCCAGCAAGTCACGACTGGTAAACCGCAGAGCCTTCGCGGCCTTGTCTGCATGCTTAGCGTGCTTCCAAAGAATGCCTGCACAGCCTTCTGGGCTGATGACTGAGTAGTAGGCAAACTGCAGCACGGAAACGTGGTCGCCCACTCCGATTCCAAGAGCACCGCCTGAACCGCCTTCGCCAATCACGACGCAGATCACGGGCGTTCGCAATCGAGACATCTCGCGAAGGTTCCACGCGATACTGTAAGCCTGCCCGCGTTCTTCCGCACCAACGCCCGGGTAGGCACCGGGCGTATCAATCAAACAAATGACCGGCATGTTGTACTTGGCAGCCATCTCCATCTTGGCCATCGCCTTGCGATACCCTTCCGGATGAGCGCAACCGTAGTAGTACTCGGTGCGTTCCTTAAGGTTGCGACCTTTTTGGTGGCCGACCAACATCACTTTCCGGCCGGCTAGCTTTGCGAACCCGGTGATGATTGCTCGGTCGTCGCCGAAGGCTTTGTCACCGTGTAATTCGACAAACTCGTCGAAAAGCAACTCAACGTAGTCTGCTGTTTGCGGTCGGTTTTCGTGTCTTGCGACCTGAACCGTTTGCCAGGCGTCCAACCCTTCGAAAATCTCTCGTTTCAGTTTGACAATATCCGTTCGCATGTTGCGGATAATGTCTTTCTCAGCAGGCGTCGGACTGGGACGCCGCTCAAGTTCCTGAAGCTGCTTTTCAAGTTCGTGGATTGGCTTTTCGAATGTCAGCGGAGCGGGAGACATGGCTTCGTTTGGTTCCATTTACACGTTTTTTGACGCGTAGGTAATAACCAAAGAACGAACCCAGGGAAAGGGCCTTGCCGATTGAACCAATCGAGCAGGGTACTGCCCTGCTCTGGAATTCCCGAATCTAGGCCCCCGTAACGCCCTACTCCATGTCAATTTCAGACAAGTCTGTGAACTCTTCGAGGTCCGTCGGAGCATCTTTCGGAACCTCAGGAGCCTTCGGACGTTCCAACGGTAGCCGACGACGCTGTTCCCCGGCTGCGGGCGGCGGACTGGGCTGAGCCGGCGGTTGTTGCGCTGGAGCGGGTTGTTGTGGCATCGGCTGGTGTTGTGCAGGATGCGGCTGCTGAGGCATTGGAGGTTGCTGGGGCATTTGCTGCCCTGGCATCGGTTGTTGCGGGTACGGCATTGGCTGACCAGGCACTGGCGGCTGGCCCGGCATCTGCGGTGGATAAGCAGGCGGCATGCCCGGCATCTGCTGATATGGCATCGGCTGCTGAGGGTACGGCATTGGCTGCTGTGGCGGCGGATAATACATCGGCTGTTGAGGCATCGGCATGTACCCCGGCATTGGCTGCTGAGGGTAGGGCTGAGCAACGGGTTGCTGCGGTGCTGCCGGCTCGGGCTTCTTCTTTTCTTTCTCTTTCACATCCTTCAGCTTGATGTTTGGCTTCGCTTTTCGCTTTCGGACCGGAGCCTTAATTCCCTTCGCGGTTCGTTCTGCGTCGAGCCGACTATCAAGCCGTTTATCTACGGTCTTCAGCTTCTCCTCTTCAGCGGCGGCCTTTTTTCTCGCTTCAATCTCTCCCGGATCCTCTTTGAAGACCTTGATGTTGCGAAATTCCGCGTACACCTCTGTCATATCCGCAGGGCGTTCTGACGGCTTCTTCTTCAGCAGATGCAGAATAAACGCATCACATTCTGGCGTGATATTCGGATCATGAAACGAGGGTTCAGCCGGCTTCTCAAGAATGTGCTTTTTCAGAAGAGCATTCGGCGACGTCCCTGTGAATGGCGGAGCGCCGACAAGGGCTTCGTACAGGGTAATCCCAAGCGAATACATGTCCGTTTGGATTGTCGGCTTCTTCTTTTCCAGAGTCTCCGGGGCGATGTAGGTTCGAGTGCCCTGCACTTGCTTCATCTTGCCGCCGAACATTTTCCCAAGCGAACCAGATCGCTTGGTCGACAGAGAGAAGTCGATGAGTCGAATCTCTGAACCACGGTTCATCAGAATGTTGTCTGGCTTAATATCGCGATGCAGCCAACCCGATTCATGGACACTCGCCAGCGCCAGCGAGACTGATTCCACCAGCTTGCGGAACCGAATCTGAACATCCAAATGGCTGGCACTGATCTGCTGCTTCAGGCTGGGAGCCCGAAAGTAGTCCATGATGAAGTAGGCATGATCGCGACTGATGTTCATCTTGTAGAAGCGAATGATGTTCGGGTGATCGACGGCCTGACCAACTTTGAACTCGTGCTTCAGAACATTCTTTTCCTTGGCATCGGAAAACGATTCCGGCAGCAACAACTTCATCGCAAAGTGCTGCGTCCCGCCTCGTTCGACCACTTCCCAAATCTGGCTGACATTTCCCGTCGCCACGCAATTGCGCAGTTCGTACTCGTCAATTTGGATTTCTTCTTCCGACACAGCGTCCTCCCTCTCCGGCAGCAACCAGATCATCCGCGATATGTGCGCAAATTATAGCGGAAGTTCTGACCTCAGTGCCTGTTACGAAATTCAAACAGACAGAATTGGTGACTCCGGTTCTTCGGATCAACTGGAAAACGACCACCCAGGGCAGGGAATGTTGCCAAAAAGCAACACGCTCCCGCAGGCCAAGACGATGTCGTCGCTGGTCCATTGAGTTACCCGTCGAGTGAACCCGCCCTGCCTCGCAACCGACAGACACTTAGTTGGCGGCGACGGCCGAACTAAGCTGCGGACCGGTAGTCGGGGCGAATATCGCTGAACGCCGGATGATGCCTGACAATCTCCACCGCCGCATGAACATCGGCGGCAGTCGCTGTGACTGCGGATGTCACTTTCCCAATTGTCACCGGAAGCACTAGCTGCCCGGTTGGCCCCAGATCCATCGCGTCAACCGCACTCTGGAGCACGTGTGAAGGTAGCTCCGGAGGGAGTTCGCAGGCAGCCATCAACGAGAATACACGGTCAATCGCGTCTGCTTTCATTAACCGACGCAGACCCGAAACCGCCGTCGCGATGGCAATTCCCCACGCGATCGCTTCACCGTGCAAAACACCCGAGTACCTCGACGTCGACTCCAGAGCATGGGCGAAAGCGATGCCAAGACCCCTGCCCTCGTAAGGCTCTGAACGCAGCCTGGCAGCACTGGCTCGAAGCACCAATTCATGCAAAGCGTTTGCGTCGTGTAGATCCAGAATGTCGACGACGTTGAATTCCAACAGTTCGAACAACTCGAAGTCATGCGCCATGGCAATCTTGAGTGTCGCCGCCAGTCCCGAGGCCAGATCTCGTCTTCTCAAACTCCCCAGAACCGTTGGGTCAGAATACACCACGTCTGGACGCCTCGGACTGCCAATGAAATTCTTCGACCAGTCTGTATTGATTCCAACCCGTGTCGAAAAAGCCGCCTCCTGCTGGCCAACCAACGTGGTTGGAACCAAGACAGAACGAACACCTTCTCGATACGACGCCGCAACGAAACCACCCAGATCGGTAACCACGCCACCGCCGAGGTTAATCAGAACCGAATCTTCATCGAAGCGGTGATGGTGCAATTCCTCAATCACACCAGAATAGACGTCCAGCGATTTAGACGCTTCACCTTCCGGAATGATGATGTCATCAACTTCAACACCGCAGCCGATCAAGCCTTCGGCAAGTTTAGAACCGTAGAGGTCCCAAACGCGATTGTCGGTAAGCAGCACCGCGTGAGTATCCGGGTATCGCTTGGCGAACCGAGCAGGCAATTCCTGCATAAGGTTCGGCGAGATTACTACCGAATAATCGATCCCCGGCTGAGAGACCTGTTTCGTCATCCGTTACGACTCCGTGTCTTGCCGTTACTGTTCCTGCATTGATTTCGAATGAGGGAGCATTCGAAACGTCGTTGGGATGAGAGGGCGGGAATTTACCTGGATCTCATCTCCTGAACAATCGCGACAACGTCGGTTCCTGCGTATCAAGCGACCACATTGCGTCATAGAATCGGCATCGCACTCCGCGTTTGGCGATTCGTGCCATTGCCTTAGCCGATTGGCTGGTATTGCCGATTCGCCATCCACCCGCCCTCGCAAAATCCCACCGCCGGAAATCACCATGCTGTTCTGCCTGCTATTGATGTTGCAGACCAATCCCACACAGCAACCCGCGCTGACAGCAACACACTTCCGCGGCGAACTGCAACAACGGGCGGCGGATGGATTTAGTCCTGTTGATGACTTTCGAGTCGTCCGGTTCACGGACCGCAACAACAAATGCGTCGGCACAGTTCTTCTTCAGTCCAGCCCTGACCGCAACCCATGGCAGCGGGCCGTCTCGGCAGATGGGACACCACCCATCCGGTACGTCCACAATGCTGTGCCCTATCAGCTGGCCCCGGTTGCGACATCAATCGCCGAGCAACTCACGGAAGGCAATGAATGGAAGATGGGGCGGGCTCAATTCACCGTCGGAAAACAATCCACGTTCCAGAATATCAAGTGCTTCGAAGTGATGGTCCGACAGGGAGCCGCCCGAGAACACCGGCTGATGGTTGAAGCAAAGACGGGCAACGTTGTGTCACTACGCCAGCGTGTATTTATGGGCCAGGGGGATGAGTTTCGAATGACGCTGGAACGTGTTCTCAATCAGCCGCAAACCAACGACACAGATATTCAGTTCCTGAACGAACTTTTGCAGGTTCAATCCATTGCGACGCAGGCGGCAAGTTCGGATGCATCAGCGAACGAAGTGCAAAATGCCCTGCCCGATCTAAAGAAGCAGGCAACAAGCCGTTGGACCAAACAACTCTTCAACCGCATCGAGTCTGAAACCTCCGGTGCTCGAAATCGCACACTGAAGTTGGCCGAGATGGAGAAAGCTCTGCTAGGAAAACAACTTTCAATTGCCGGCACGACGCTCGACGGAAAACCGTTCGAACCGAAGTCACTGGCCGAGAAAGTGGTGGTGCTTCACATCTGGCAATATCGAGCAGAACCGCTTGCTGAACCATACGGGCAGGTCGCTTACCTGGATTTCATGAAGGACAAGTTTAAGAACCAACCCGTTCAGGTGATTGGTATTAACGTCGATTCAAGATTCTCAGACAAAACTCTCACTCGAACCGCGAACCGATCAGCGCGGAAGCTTGTCGAATTCATGAACCTGTCGTACCCCGTCATTGGCAACGATGGTTCCATTCTGAAGGCCACTGGCGACCCCAGAGCCGCTGACGCAAAGCTGCCACTCTGGATTGTCCTCGATAAGTCGCAGCGAGTTCGACTTTGGAAGGCCGGATACTTCAAAGTTGATGCGAGGCGTGGCCTGCAGGATTTGGAAAAGACAATCCGCGAACTCCTGAAGTAGCCCAACCAACTTAGAGCCCCGCCAATGCTGAAAGCCAACGCACGCATTCAAATACCGTTCACCGAGTTCGACTTTACGTTCTCGCGCAGTGGCGGTCCGGGTGGGCAGAATGTCAATAAAGTCAGCACGAAGGTTACGCTACGATGGAATGTCTCCGGCAGTAAGACCCTGCCCGATGATGTGCGGCGTCGGTTTATGGCAAAGTACCATCGACGCATCACCAAAGATGGCGACCTCGTCATGTACAGCCAGCGTTACCGCGACCAGGGCCGCAACGTTGCAGACGTTCTCGAAAAACTTCGCGGCCTTCTTCTGGAAGTCGCCACCGCGCCACGAAGACGCAAACCAACAAAGCCATCAAAAGGCGCGAACGAACGTCGGCTCAAGGGCAAGCGACAAAAGTCAGAGCGCAAACAGAACCGGCGTAAGCCGTCCGTCGACTAACCGCTCAAGCCCTACGTAGGTTGCGGATGCTCGGTCGTTCTCTTTGAGAGAATCCCAAGCGACCTGACAAACGCCGCCACACCCAGCACAACAATCACCGCGAGTGCCACGTAGTAGACAGTGTCGGAATAGCCCATGAGGCTCTTGGAGGTCTGCACGATATTCCAGACACCATTGATGGTGACGTGAGCCAGGATGGTGGGCCAAATGGAATCTGTTTTCCATGCGATGTATCCCAGCCACAACCCAACAGGAAAAGCAAAGACCACGGTGTGTGGCATTAGATGAATCGCTGCGAACAACAAGGACGTCAGCAGAATTGCCGGCATCGGAGACCATCGCTTCAACAGCCGTCTTTGCAGGTAACCGCGAAACAACATCTCCTCTCCAAAGCCCGGCATGAGTGCGATAAACATGACGTAGGGAACGACAAACGCTGGCGTCATGTTGTCCCAGAGCTTCGCTGCGGTCGGATCTGGTTCCATGAGAGAACTTAGAAAATTCGCCAGCAACATACCGATAGTCCCCGGCAGAAAAACACTCATCGCAACCACGGCTGTCTCGAACGTGGTCAATCCGGATGGCTTCAAGCCGAGCCGCTGCTTTAGAGGTATTGGCGACAAGTAAGCCGCCATGACCGCCGTCAACATCAGACAAAGTTGCGGCGGAAATGCAGTCGCCAGGAAGCCTACCGGACTGGTGAGTTTTTCCGCCAGCTTGTCCGGTGCCGGCGCTTGCCCGCCGTTCGCCATCACCTCTGGAATCACAAACGGAAGCACCGCCAACACGGAAGCGACCAGCATTCCAATAAAGGCGACAAAGAACGTTAGCGAAACGGTCCAGAGACGCGGTTCCCCCGCGGCTACCGCACCGTCAATCGTTGCATCTACTTCAACAACCGTCGGCTCGCTTCGGTAGGGGTTCACAGAATCGGCCCCTGATGGAATGGAACCACCGTAAATCGGTTCGTCAGCATCATTCATCGGAGCCTCAATTCGTTCTTGAAGTATTCCAAGGGCAATCAACCAACGCCGTCACTTCGTCTGAACCAAAGTTTTGAGCAATCGCTCTCTCAAGTGATGCGGCGCGACAGTAACAAGTGCGCGGGATCGCTTTTCGTCGAGATGCGGAAAGATGAGCGATGGAACAAGATCTTCGGGAAACATTTTCCAAGCCGCCCTGCGCCCACGAGCCATCGTTGGAATTGGATTCTCTGCAATCCACTTCTCAAAGATCTTCACCAACTGTTCTCGCTGATCGATCAACAACAGAATCTCGCTATCAATCTCATCGACAGCGCGAAGAACCCATGCGCGTTTTTGAAAAGCCAGACGCGCGGCTCGATTCTTTGCAAGTTCTTCCTTCTGATCGTCAGTCAGAGTACTTTCGACGGACTTCAGCCAGAACGACGTCTTCTCAGGCGACGAAAGCGATTGTTGCACTTCATCTCGAAGAAGTGTGATTTGCTTGACCGCTTCTTCATCGCCCTCGATGCGTTCTGTATCCAGCAGTCGCTTCAAGTACCGCTTTCCGACAGTCTTTGCTGAACCCAATGTCGCCAGCTCCAACCGGCGACGCTGCTTGTCAGACAAACCACAATACGCATCAAGTCGGCCAATCTGCTTCTCCAGACGCACGCGAACAGACACGCTGTAGCGCTCAGCCATCGCCTTGACCGCCGCAAAGTTGTCCTTGCGAATCTTCGACCCGTTGATCCCCAGCAAATCCCGAGCTTCGATCATCTTCTCCTGACTGATCGCAGGATTTGCCAGAACCACCAACACAACAAACATGCACAGCGCCCCGGGCAGGCGCGCAGGTCGAGGCAACAGTTTCTTCGGCATCACGTTCTCCTCACCCATCACACATTTGCAACTGGTT
>JBGCDN010000454.1:0-2800 GCA_045105495.1 Planctomycetaceae bacterium | reverse complement strand
GTTTTTGTCGTTTGGCAGAATCGAACCAAGCTTAGTCATCCCGCTGGCTAGCATTGAATCGGCTCGCGTTGTGAAAGGCCGCGGACGACACCTTCGCATTCACACGAGCAGCGGGTTCGTATCGATCTCCAACGACATCGAACGATTTGAGGAACTGTGTGCGATCATCCTATCGCGCCAGCTGCAGTAGATGCGGTGATTGTCGCCGAGTGTGCGGTGGAACGTGTTACTGGTACAAGTTGCTCTGCCCGGTTCGGGACCTCGTAGGCTTGCCCATTCTAAGGACCTGCGGGGAGCGAGTTTTTAAACTGCGTGTCTTGTTTCTTATTAGCTACCCCTTCTGACGATATGGTGATACCGATGGCAAGTGACGCTAGGAACGCTGATTCTGCGCGAGGAGGTTCTTGCCGAAATCAAAGCTGCGCGTTGAATGCTGCTCAGCGGTAGTCTTGTCTAAGGGCGACAGATTCCACTCATGATGACGCTACCACACTTGCGAATATCTGAACCGCATGAAGGGCTTTTTGCCTACTACGACGGACGTCTTGATGGCTACCGTTTTGATCCACGCCCAAACTGGGTAGACGCAGGTGCGCTCTCGCTTGGGATTGCCAGCTTCACTCTGGTCGATGGAGTTGAGGCCATTGTCTATGACACAGGGACGACTCCCGTGCATGGCAAGGCCATCGCTGACCACTTGCGAGGACTCTGCGTACAGTCCGTTCGCATCATCTATTCGCACTGGCACAAAGATCATGTGGCTGGCACGGCGGAAGTCCTGAAGGCGTTTCCGGACAGCGCAATCATTGCCAATGTTCGCACGGCAGCACACCTAACAGACAATAAGACGGACCTTGAATCCGAACGCGACTGGCCTCCGATTGATCCTTTGGTCCTGCCCACCGAAACATTTGATGGCGTTCAGGAACTCAAAGTCGGAGCGCGCGAGGTTGAACTTCGTTGCTTCAATATCCACTCCGATGACGCCACCGTTCTCTGGCTTCCAAACGACCACATCCTGCTTGCTGGCGACACGCTCGAAGACCCAATCACCTATGTTGATGAGCCAGAAGCCTTCACAGACCATCTGGCTGATCTGCAGCGTCTCAAGGCCTTGAATGCCAAACACATACTTCCGTGTCATGGCTCAGAACCAGTTATCGCGGCAGGCGGGTACGGTCCGTCGCTCATAAACGCGATGGAAACCTACACGAAGTGGCTCCACAGTCTGTCGAGACATCCGGAGCACGCACTCCAATCCGTGCACGATATTCTTGCCGATCACTTTAACGCGGATCACATCAGTTGGTTTGAGCCATACGCCAAAGTCCACGAAGCGAACGTCCAAGCGGCTCTGAATGTCGGTAGCTGACTGTTGCCGTCACGCGCCGTCGTGACGCGGCACGACAGAGTTCATGCACTGAGAACGGAAACGGCATGATCGATTCGACACGCTCTGCAGCATTTGCGCGGCGGTTAGTTGGTACGGTATTGATTGGCGAAGGTGAAGGCGGCGTGGGTTACCAAGGCGTTGAAGAAAGTAGCACGCCTTTCCGAGGCTGTGAATAAATTGGGGGACATGACGTTGGGTGGCCGGGGTTGGAGCGAGGAACGAGCGAAACCCCGGTGATTCCTTCGCTGGCTCAGTCCAGCCCCGGCCACCTAATCTGGTTTATTCACAGCCCCTCCGAGTCGCAAGAATCTTCGCGAAAAACGACTCGGAGCGTGAGCGCTACTATGGTTCGTCAACAGGCTGTTAGTTCTTCTCTACCAATGACTTGATGATGCTGCGAGGGATGGCGTAGCTGCGGACGCGGCTGTTTCTGGCGATGTTGAGTCCGATGAAGTTGCCCTTCAAGTCGAAGAGCGGGCCGCCGCAGTCTTCTGGTTTCAAGTCGGCATCGTGCGGAATGACTTTGCTGAATCCATCACGACGTCCACTCTTGTCCATTCGGTCAGCAGCATGGCCAGAAAACGATGGGAGCGCACCCAGTCTAATGGTCTTCTCTAGCTGTTCCCCACCGCGGGTTACTTTCGCGACAACGGTTGCGTTCGGATCGAGGGTGCCAAGAAATCGGCGCATTTCCATGTGAGTTGTGATTGGTGTGTCGTTGAGTTTGGTGACGACATCTCCCACTTCCAAGCCAGCCCGTTTGGCTGCGCCGCCATCTGTTACCTGCTCGAGAATTGCTCCCCCTCTGTCTTGGTAGTCGGCCGGCATGACGCCAAGAAATCCGCGGCTTTGCTGCTTTCGAGATCTGAACGTCTTTGTGCTGATGATGCTGACAAGGCCTTCACCGTTGGCATCGGCGGTAATGAGAAAGCTGCCTATGCCAGGCAGGTCGCCGTTGAATTCGCTAAGGTCGATTCCATCTGAGTTCGTCTTTGGAGCCTTCAGCAGTACAAGGTCGTTTTCTTGATCCCGCTTGATGACTTCGAGGTTCAGTTCGGAACCATCCAGTTTTGCGAGTGGGCTTTCAGCGATCATGGAGCTCTTGCTGACGATAAACGGTGTCGCTTTGATGAGTGTCCCGACAATCGACAACTCTTCGCCATCACTCAGTTTGCTTGAGATCTCGACACATGCGTCGTCGAGTTCTGACTCCAGTTTGGCGAACTCGCGCGGGAGGTTCGCCAACTGATTGATTGGTTTGGGTTCTGAAAATGCCTTGTTCTCGTATTCCGGCAATGGAACATCTGGAGCCGCTTCTCGTTTGACATCAAACGGGATTGTGAGTTCAACGTCTTCTTCGTCTCGAAGTACTTCTACAACGACTGTCTCAGAATCGTCATCTCGTGC
>JBGCDN010000453.1:0-3387 GCA_045105495.1 Planctomycetaceae bacterium | reverse complement strand
TCTTCGTTGATGACCTCGGTCATTTGTATGCAGAGCTCTTCGTTCTCCACGTAGTCGAACATCAGCCCCATGGCGACGCCGGCAGCCTTTTGTTCGCAGTGAGCGTGATCGATAAGCACTTCCGGCAGATGCTGTTCAACTTGCTTGAGCCAGCGTTCGGAAGAAGCGGATTGCAAATGCAGCATGATGATCTCAGAACCGAACCGGTGAACTCAACGCTCTGGTGGCGAGTCGACGCATGGGTTGCCTGAGTATATGCGCTGGGTGGTGTGACTGTCGTTCGATGGCAGATGCAACCGTTGGCTGCCGTTTAGAACTCGCGTTCTCGCTCTAACTCATCGATGCGGGCTTTGAACTCGTCGCGTTCGCGGCGGGTCACTTCCAGGTCGAACATTAGGTACTTCACATCGAGTCGCAGTTGGGCGAGGGCTTCCTGAACCAGATCGAGAATGCGGCGACGTCGAATCACCATGTCGATCACTCGGTTAAGCGAACGGCAAAGCGGACCTTTCACCTGAGGTGTGAGTGCTGAACATTGTGCGATCGTGCTGGCGAGGTCTCTCAACTCCGTGGGCACATCCTGCTTTCCCTGCGACTCCGTCTGTCTCGAATCGGTCATCAAGCCATTCCTTTTTCGAGTATCCGTGTGATGCGATTGTGGGAGGCGGCGATGAGTTTCTCAAGCTTCCGACGCAACTTGTTTGGCAATAGCAACTTAGAGCAACTGCTTATCCCCTGAGTACTTGACAGACGTGCGGAATGGGCCACCGATCACCTCTTCTTGCGAACCGTAAGTCCAATTAGAATCACGGTTTGGACCGAATTCGTCTGGAGCACTTCTTCCCTTCACTTGGTGGACCGCCGCATCAGTCTGATTTGATGCTCGGGGAACTTTTGAGAGAAGAAGCCAACTCGCGATTCGAGTTCTACCCGTCATGGAAGACGGGCTAAACAGTTTGGGTTTGTGGACTCGGTAAAGTCGCAGGCCATCAAGTGAAACGCCATGGACGGCAAGTGAACCAGAAACACCTCGCAATTCTTCGCGCGGTGGCCGGGCTAATGCTCTGGCTGTTCATCTCCCTGCGCGCGGATGGGCAGGAGTTTCATGTTGATGGCTTCGATGAACAGAAGACAACATGGGCACTTCGGTTCAACGATTCTGACCAACGGTACACGCAAGTTGTACAGCACCGTCGAGAAAAGGGTGCGTGGAACCAAACCGGCAACGTTGAAGTGCTTCGACTGAAAACCGTCGGACACAACCAACGCCTTCGATTGGAATACGCTCTGCCCCCGGCTCGTCCTTTTGATGAGCTCAGCTTGTCGCTGCGAATCAAATCCAACCAGGAAGGTCTGCGGCTCGCCGCGCGGGTTGTGTTTGTGGACCATCTGAATCCAAGAACCGGTCGTCCGCTCACTGCGGAGATTCGTGGCGACATCTATCGGTCGGGTGGCAAGCAACAAGAGCTGCGATGCAAACTGGATGGCAACAGCATCGCGAAGGTGCTGCAGGAATTGCGTAACCAGACGTCGCTTCGATTAAATGCACCAGGCCATACTTACATTGATCGCGCTGTGGTGTTTTGCGATTTGAATCCCGGAGCTTGCGAGATCACTTTGGAGGATCTGAAGTTTGGTCCGATTATCGCTCCGTCTCGTTTGGCTACTCCAAGCGGTTCGTTCATCCAGCCAGCGTCTCAGTCACAAGTCTCGACTCAGTCGCCAGTCAGTCGAGCAGAAATGCGACTCGGGCAGATTCAAGTTGATGGCCGGACCTTCTTTCCCCGTATGGCAATTTGGCACAAGGGTGAGTCCGTTGAGGTATTGAAAGCGGCCGGCATTAACACAGTTCTGATTCCAGATGCTGCAAACCGTGAACTTGTTCATCAACTCAAGTCATCAGGGATGCACTGCATTGCCGTTCCACCGAGTCCCGGTGAAGGCGAGCCCTCGTTCTCAAAGGATGTCCTGTTTTGGTATCTCGGAACAAGAATCCCGTCCGGCGACCAGAAGCGGTTGGTCAACTGGTCGAAGTGGCTACGCACGTTTGACGATCAACGCCGTCCAATCATGGCCGATGTGACTGGCAGCGAGCGTATGTTTTCACGACACGTTGGCTTGCTGGGCTTAAGTCGTCCGGTTCTCGGAACATCGATCTCGCTGCGTGATTATCGGAACACACTGCAGCAGCGAAAGATGCTAGCGCAGCCGGGGATGTTCACCTGGACCTGGATTCAGGCTGACGCACCGACGGCCCATGCGAAGCGAAGCGGCACACCTTATGTCGTCGAACCAGAACAACTACGCCTACAAACCTACGCCGCAATTTCTGCTGGCAGCAAAGCGATCGGTTATTGGAATACTGATCCTCTGAATACAGATCGGCCGGGCGATGTTGAACAACGCTTAATGACTCAGCAGCTAAATCTTGAACTCTCGCTTATCGAAGACTGGCTCTCTGCTGGTCAACTGACCGGAAACGTCACCTGTGAAGCCGGCGTGACAGCCTCTGCCCGAGCTACTTCAGCAGCCCAGCAGGCTTTCATGGAGAACAGGTTGCGAAAGAGCGGTCGAACCAGCGCAGTTGGCAAATCGAGGCGGACCAATGTTGAAGCAGCCATATTCAGTTCTGCTGAAGGGCAACTTCTTTTGCCCGTTTGGTATTCGCAGTCGGCTCAATATGTTCCGGGAGAATTGGTTGCAGAGAACCTGAGCTTCGTTGTGCATGTTCCGGAAGCAGAACGCAACGCCTGGTTGGTGACCACAACCGGCATGCGGCGGCTGGAGACGCAGATGCAGGGCGGTGGGCTTCGAGTGCATCTTTCCACTGCGGACCGACAAACATTTCTCGACCAAACAGCAATCGTCGTCGTCACATCTCGGTCGGATGTGCTAACGAAACTTCGTTCTCGAATCGCAACCATGGCCGAAACCAGCGCGAGAATTTCGGTTCTTCTTGCGGAAGCGAAACGCAACCGTGTGCAGGAAGTCGAAGGGCGAATTGGTGCCACGGACGGGCGAACGTCTGCGATGCTGGATCGAGTCAACAATTCGATTAACAACGCCGGTTCTGCGTTCGCTCGATCAGACTACCACGCCGCTCGCCGCAACGCGCAGCAGGCGATGCGGTACCTGAGAAGGCTGCAGCATTACCGTTGGAGCAATGCCGTTAAAGGGCACTCGACCGCTCTCTCCAGTCCGCATACCTTGAGCTACCAAACTCTGCCGGACCACTACGAATTGCTGCGGCACATGCAGACTGTTGAATCGCGAAAGGTCGCACGACTACTTCCGGCTGTCACTGGAAACGACGCGGAATCACTTACCAACACCGGCTGGAACCGATCAGTAAGCCGATCAGAAAACACTCGCCGCGGTGCTCAATTC
>JBGCDN010000452.1:0-12954 GCA_045105495.1 Planctomycetaceae bacterium | reverse complement strand
GAGGCAGAAGGCGAGTACAGCAGCGGCTGTGTTGAGGCCTTCAACGGTAAAGCCAAGCTGGCGATCAAAAAAAGCACACGGTTTCAAGTCCTATGAAACCATCGAAATCGCACTCTATCACCAGCTCGGAAGACTTCCTGAACCAGAGACTGACCACTCCTTCTGCTGACGAGGCTTTTTCTTTGGGTCCGTGCAATCGTGGGGAAGCCGCTCAGGAAATCGCTAAATCCGGCGGCGGATTTTCCGTGCCGTTGCGACTAATGGAGAACACGTCCTCCGCCTTGTGGATGATGACGCGTTCGCAGCTTTCCCAGCATTACTTTCTAAGAGAAAAATTCGTGCAAAACACACGCTACTTCGATTGTGTCCATCCCTTGCTCTTCTCGGCCTTGCTCGTAGCGACCGCTGCGGTTCAAACGACGAATGCTCAGGATGTCTTTCAACTCGGCATCAACGAAGGCCCAGTCGTCATCATGGGGCTAAACAGCAACTCGAAGACATCCGTGTCTCGCGAACTGAGTCGGCTGGCCTGACGATCACTCTCAAACGGAAGTTCTTGAATGATGTTGTATTCGACTTCGAGAATGTCACCGGTCTGTATGCGGATCTGGCTGGCGGGAACGACACGATCAGATTTCAGGGTGATGTTGTGATCAATGGGTTTGTCGAAATCATGGGCGGAGGTGGTGACGATATTGTCGAAATTCCCCATGACGCGTCGCTTCTTGTATCGGGCGACTTCAGTTTTGACGGCAACAGAGGCGACGACAGCGCTATCTCCTATGGGGCAGTCGACAACACGTTGTTTGTGTTCGGCAATACCACGATTGATACTGGCACCGACAGGGGGCATGTTGCGTTGGGAATGTGTTCTTTCCTCGGGGACCTTACCGTAAAGTCAGGGGACGCCGACGGTGACTTGATTCTGCTGGCTCCAAATGCTGCCACGAGTTCCAGCGGTCCTCTGTCTCTCTTTGTCAGCGGCAATCTTTCAGTCAACACCGGTGACGGACTGGACAGGCTGATAATGCACAATGCGAAGGTGAACGGATTCTTCGATTTACAAATGGATGAAGCAAGTCCGTTTTACTCAATCTCTCGTACGGAAGTCCTCCACGACGTGAACATCAGCCTCGGTGGCGGGGATCACTGGCTAACACTTCGCGAAAATCACTTTCGTCAAAACCTCACGCTGCTGACCGGACGAGGAAACGATCAGATCCATTTTGAGGACTGCAACATCGGCAGAGCCGCCACGATCAGGACACGTCGAGGTGACGACACGGTTACGTTCTCACACTCGCACATTGGTTCGATTCTTAGCGCCAACGGTGGTAGAGGCAGCGAAGATCGCCTGTCGTTCTTTGTAACCTCAGTGGGCAGAGGGGTCACTCACGTTGGGTTCGAATTCACCGGTAACGTTCCTTAGCATTCGACCGGCCCGGCATCTTGACGATCAGCGTACGTTCATCGAGACCAGCTACTCCATTTGTGACGTGCAGAAATTTGAGCCTGTATCGACCAAGCTACGGCTCGCTCGAACACGTACGTGACGGAGGTTGGGGCGGCGATTCTGTCTGACTAAGAGCGGTGCCCGTAGACTGGCTGAGGTAGTGCGAGAGTTGAGTAAGATTCTCAGCTGGGGCTGGCCCGTTCCCAAGCCATTCAATGAGTTTCACGTCGGCGCGAGTCGAAGAAGAATTGCAGAAAACTTTCCGCAAGGCCCTGACCGAAAGCGGATAGCAAACTCGCGTCGCCGGGGGGAAGGTTGGCAAGGTTCTCTTCAAACTCGTCACGGTCAGTTTGCGACATGGTTTTGTGGCGTTCCTGAAATCGGCCGGCTTCTTCGCCACGCGGAGTTGCCTCGAAGTTCTGTTGCAAACAAGCAAGTTCGCCAGGATCGAACCACACAAATTCACAATCGCGGCATTTGTCTATCTGAAATCGATGTTTGCCTTTCGCCTCCTCTTTCTCCATTTGTCGTCGGCAGCGCGGGCACCGAACGATACGTTGTTGGTCGCGGCCTCGGGCGTCCACTTCGATGGCAAGGTCGTTTGGCGACTTCTCTCTGCGACGCTTTATGTTCGTGACCTGTTTTGAAGCGACGAGATAGCCAGCACATCTGGTACAGCTAAAGACCGGCAGGCCTTCGTACTTGCTTCGAGTGAGTTCTGAAGAACATGACGGACACTGCATGATGAAATGCCTCAGTTGATCCAGCGAAAAATATCGCGACTACCGTCTTGAGAGCGTAAGCAAGGATATCAAGCCGAACTGTGCACTTCGTACGCCGGAACGCGAGTTTCGGCATGTAGAAGAGATTCAAACGGCCAATCTCAAAGAAATCTGCTGCCTGCTTGTCGTTGCCATGTGTCGGAATCGATAACTTCCGGTTCCTTCAGGCGGTGGCATGATCTATCTGGTTCTCAATATTCTGTTTTCTTCGGCGTTCACGCTGTTCATCAAGTGGGTGACAGTCCGCAAGGAAGAAGACATCATCACCGTTGGGCCAATCAACTACATCACGGCCGCGTGTTTGATTGCTCCGCAGTTTTTCGCGATGAGTGTTGAACCAGATGTGAACGCTGCTTTGTGTGGCGGCACCATGGGGGCGATTTACTTTGTTGCGTTTTTCTTTGTCAGTTACGCGATTCGCCACGTTGGTGCAGCGGCGACGACTGTGGTCGGTAGCTTGTCTTTGCTGCTTCCCATTATCGTAGCCGCGTTCTTATGGGAAGAAGTTCCCAACGTCGCGCAGTGTTTTGGAATTGGTTTTGCCGTGTTGGCCTTGACGCTGATCGGCCTGCGACGACGTCCGAAGCTGAGAGAGGCTGCGGTTACACAGCCAGTAGGTCTGTCAGCAGACCACGCTCGAGCGAACTGGCTGACGCCGTTGGTGTTGGTCGTCTTCTTCCTGCTGGCTGGTTCAAGTCGGTTAGCTCAGAGAACTTTGAACCACGTGAGTTCAAAGGATCAACTGCCCACGTTCTTGTTTGCTGCGTTCGTGGTGGCGTCGATTCCATCAATCATCTCACTGATTGGTCGCCGAAAGAGTATCTCGAAAACGGAACTTGGTATGGGCGTGGCGATGGGAGCTTCCAATATTTTGCAGACGCATTTCATCCTGAAGGCTCTGGTGGTCTTTAAGGGGTACATCGTCTTTCCAATCTCCAGTTCTGGCGGGCTTGTATTGACAACCTTTGTGGCGACACGATTGCTTGGAGAGAAGTTGACGCGGCAGACCTTCATCGGCGTCGCCATCGCAGTCGTCGCGCTTGTGTTGCTGAATTGGGTTGGGGAGTAGACCTGCGGCGAGTAGTTGGTGACCGGCGGAATCGCTTTGGAGGCGACGCGCTGCTTTTGTCGGGTACGTCCTCGCTCTATGATGGTGGTTTGCGTAAACGTTAACCGCCGGTCTTAAACCGGTTGGCTACACACTCCCGATTCCATGAGTCGCCGATGAAATATCTTCCGTTGATTGCGTTTTTGTTTTCCGTGGCACTGCCGGCTGTGGACGCTCAGGAAACGAAGCCGCTGAACGTGGTTTTGGTTCTTGTCGATGATCTTGGCTGGATGGATCTTTCCTGTCAGGGCAGCGACTACTACCGCACGCCCAACATTGACAAGCTTGCCAGTCAGGGAATGCGATTCACGAACGCGTATGCGGCGTGTGCAGTCTGC
The DNA here is from genome assembly GCA_045105495.1 of Planctomycetaceae bacterium. Taxonomy (GTDB): domain Bacteria; phylum Planctomycetota; class Planctomycetia; order Planctomycetales; family Planctomycetaceae; genus CAYNWT01. Next base: position 9,273 of record JBGCDN010000452.1, on the reverse strand, counting down.
AGTCCAACACGTGCTGCCGTGATGACGGGACGCTGGCCATCGCGGCTGGGAGTCACTGATTGGATTCGGGCTCGGTTCCAGCGGCGTGAGTGGACGAAGAAGACCAACCCAACCGAATATGTTGGCGGCCCAAAAAACAAGATGCTCTGCCCTCCGAATGCGTTCTGGATGGAACACGAAGAAGTCACGATTGCCGAGATGTTGGAACCGGCGGGGTACGCAGCCTGTCACATTGGTAAGTGGCACTTGGGCGATCCGGATTGGTATCCGACAAAGCAAGGCTTTGATATCAACATTGCTGGTTGCGACATTGGCCAGCCGCCGTCGTACTTCGATCCGTACTTTCATAAAAAGTACACCTTCGACAATCAGATCCAGCCGCGAAAGAAGGGCGAGTTTCTGACTCATCGCGAAGGCGACGAAGCAAAGAAGTTCATCACCGAACACAAGGACGAACCGTTCTTCCTGTCCTACTGTCCGTACGCGGTGCACACGCCGATTCAGGCGATTCCCGAAGTTGCTGCCAAATACAAACGAGAAGGCAAGAAGGACATCAACGCCAGGTACGCCGCGCTGACTGAGAGTGTGGACGATGCGGTCGGAACAATCATGGAGACGCTGGAGGAGACAGGTGTCGCTGACAACACACTTGTGATCTTCACGTCAGACAACGGTGGCCTGAAAGGTCCGACAGACAACAGCCCTCTGCGTTCTGGAAAAGGCTTTGCTTACGAGGGCGGCATTCGTGTTCCTCTTATCGTTCGTTGGCCGGGCGTTGTGAAACCGGGCACTACTTCGGACGAGGTCGTAACGAGTGTCGATTATCTTCCAACAATCCAGGAAGCCGTCGGAGCAACGGCTCCCTCTGCCGATATCGATGGCAGGTCACTGGTTTCTCATCTCAAGTCAGGCGGAACCGAATCGCTGAATCGCAAGTTCGTCCACTGGCACTTCCCCCACTACCGCCACGGTCCCAAACCGGGCCCCTACTCCATTATCAGGAGTGGGAACTTGAAACTCATTCGGTGGTACAACGGCGGGCATGAGTTGTACGACCTTGGCAAAGATCTGTCAGAGAACAACGACCTTGGCGCGTCGATGCCTGAGAAGGTCAAGGAACTCGACGCGATGTTGACGGCTGAACTGGAGCGTGTTGGAGCGAAGTTGCCCAAACCAAATCCTGGTTTCCAGGCCGCCAAGTGAATTGTCGCCTCGCGAATGACGTTTTATTCGCGGATATCCGGGCGTTGTCCATCTTCGATTTCGAGGACAACGCGAAACGAAATGCAGAAGTTTTCCCGCACCGCGGCGTATCGTGCTGCGGAGCGGGTTTTTTCTGGTTGCGATACGGCAGAGCCTCCGCGAGTCACGCCAATTGAGTTGCGGTTGGCCATGTGCGGATAGTCTCCGACGACTCGGTCGAATAGTTTTTCGTCGTGCCAGTCAAAGACATCGCTACACCATTCGGTCACGCTGCCGTGCATGTCGAAGAGGCCGAAGTTGTTCGGCTTCCTGCTACCAACGAGTTCCGCCGGGCTGGCGTGCGATTGTCTACTGACGGCGAAATTCTGCAGGTCATCTTTGTTGTTCCCAAACGACCATTCCGTGTTCGTCCCGGCTCGGCAGGCGTATTCCCATTCGGCTTCGCTTGGAAGGCGGTAGTGAATCCCATTGAGCGGTTGGCTGTAGAACCGACAGAACTCCGTAGCATCAACAAAGGTCACGTTTCCAACCGGATGATTTGGTAGCGGTTTGTGGTCACCCCTGCTCTTCCAGTCGTAGTGGCCGCCTTCCTGTGTCCAGCGGTCGTTACGGAGTCCGAAGCCAATGTCCGGATCCTTCTCTGCGAGCGTTTGGTAGTTGCTTGCCTTGATGAACTTTCGAAACTCGTCCACCGTCGTTTCAGTTCGCGCGATGTAGAAGGGTTGGTCGATGGTGACTTCGCGTTTTGGTTGTTCGCTTTCGATACAATCTCGTTCGAACTGAGAATCCACGACATGCTCAAGTGCGTTCAGGATTTCGTCATCGGTCGATCCCATCGTGAATCGTCCCGGGGGGATCAGGACGAACTCGATGCCAGTTCGTTTGTCGGTGAAGGCTACGTCGATAGATAGATGTTCGGCCCACTCCCGCTGTAGCCTCTGCGCCTGCTTGGCGTCGAAAGGAGCCAGTGCCTGACGAGGTCCCGAATGGACTGCGGCCTTCGGAGCGTTTGCGGAACCTTGATCAACGAATCGAGATTCGCCTGTGTTGTTTTGGGGCGGCTCATCTCGATTGAATAGGCCTGTTGCGTATCCAAGAACGAGAAGCCCAACCGCAATGACGCTGCTGAAGATCGCGAATTTCGATGGCAACGATGTTTTGGTTGGTAGTGTGATGCCGTCAATCGAGCCAAGCACTTGACTCATGCTCTGGAACCGATCCGTCGGTTCCTTCGCCACCATTCGCCTAAAGATTGCATCCAATGACGGCGACACTTCAGGACGTTGTTCCATCAACGATGGAATCGGCGACTCGCGGTGCGCGAGGACGCGTGCGATTGGGGTGTCGGCGGGATAGCACGGGCGTCCTGTGAGCAGCGAGAACAGCGTGCAGCCCAACCCGTAAATGTCCGACCGTGTGTCCGCGTTTCCGACAGCTTGCTCAGGCGCCATGTACTCCGCGGTGCCCATCACACAACCCGCGCCAAATGCACTGCTTTCGTCCTGTTCTGGCAGGCCGCTTGTCAGTCGCGACAAGCCAAGATCAAGAAGTCGGACTACACCAGTGGATTCAAGCAGTAGGTTGCTCGGTTTGACGTCCCGATGAATCACATCTTGTGCGTGGGTGTGCTGGAGAGCGATAGCTGTCTGACGAATGACATCGACTGCTTGTGCCACTGGCAGTGGCCCATCTTCTTTGACGACGCGACTCAGGTCGCGAGCAGCCACGAACTCTGTGACAAGGTACAGGTTTCCGTCCGATTCACCGGCATCAAATGCGGTGATGACGTTTGGGTGCTTCAACCGCGCGCTTGCGAACATCTCGCGTTCGAACCGGTGACGGTACCGTGGATCTTCCTTGAATTCTTCGCGAAGGAATTTGATGACGACAACGCGATGCATGCGTCGATGAAAGGCTTTGAACACGCGCCCCATCCCGCCGGAACCCAGCTGTTCGAGCAGCGTGTATTCTCCAATAGTGAGTTTCCCCGGTTGCGCTCCGGCCAAAATATCGGCTTGATATGAAGTGATGCGACTTTCGTTACGCAGCGATGTGATGACAGCTGTCTTCTCGTCGTCGTGCCGATTCTTAGTGCTGAGCAGTTGTGTGATTTCCGAATCAGTGCAGATTGCAGCATCAAGTAATTCGCGTCGTAGCGATTTGACGCTGGATCCCTCTGAATGTGGTTTGGGTTCGCCCGTTGTGTTTGTGTTGGGGACAGGGGCGGATGGAAACGAACTTGTCACAAGGATCGATAGGGTCGCTGGGTCGAGTTGTGGGAAGCGATCCACGTAGTCCGACGCCTTCACGCATTCGCCGGCGGAATGCCGAAGTTCACTTTCGAGAGCGATTAGCTCGCTGGCCACCGTAGCCTGATACCGTTCGTCGATTTCCGCGACCATCGATTCGATGGGTCGTGCGACTTGCGGCCATGATTGTTCGAGTTCATTGCAGAGGTCATTGATGCGGATCAAAACGTCGTCTGGCAGATTCTCGAACGACGGACCGTTCATAGCTGAGTCTCGCGATTCCACATGGTTGCGATCATTTGCAATTTGCGTTCGACAGTTCGTCTGGCACACTCCAGCTGTGCTGCAATCTCGCCATTCTTGAAGCCTTCCATTTTCAGGATTGCGATTTGCTGAAGGTGCGGGTCGCCGGCCGTGTCCAGCCTTTCCATGAGATGAGCAAACTCGTCGGCAATCTGGGCGGTGAATTCCGGAGTGGGCGCGTTCGCGAACAGTTCTTCCAAAGCCACGCGCTCAGGGCGTGTGGTTGTGGAATCGGCGGAGCCAGTTCCGCCACGCTTTTTTCGGTTCTCGCTCTTGATGAGGTCGACGGCTTTGTGAGCAGTAATCGCGACAAGCAGCGGCCAAAGGTTGGTTCGATCGGTGACGTCCGTGAACCGACCATCCTGTGCCCCAAGGCAGAAGCTCTTGAACGCACTGAGGGCAACATCTTCTTCGTCTGCGATGCGGCGCGGGGCGCCGGTGAGTTGCTTCTTCGCGAGTGAGACCATTCGCTGAAAGTACAGCTCCCACAGTCCCTGGGCGGCACGGGAGTCGCCGGCCTGTAGCTGGTTGATCCAGAGAGTGACGGAATTTTCGGCGGTCATAAGTGTCATCCGGCACAGCAGTTAGGTCTCAGAATACCGGAATTTGCGGTTGTCCGCGAGAAAGTCTGAGAATCCTGTCGCATTCCGAAGTCCATCGTCGAGGCACCCGTGCAGGCGGTTCATGGGTGAGCCGCCATTACAACCTCTGGATGGATAGTGTGATGTCGAGCAAAAGCAGAATCGCAATCGGTATTCGCAACCTCATGTCGCGCGACGGAAGTTCCTTTGTGTGTTCGCGACGTAGGCGGCGGCAACTCTGTTCAAGTCACGCAAGTAGCGAACAGCTTGAACTGCGTGAGTTGCTTGCGGGTGTGGTCACCTCACAGTCTACGTTTGATTTGAATCAGTTCGCAGCCAACATCGAAGAGCAAGCCGGAGGAGATTCGCTGCAGGTCGAAGGCTATAGCTATTCAGCGACGTTGCGTGATCCGGCGGATCCGTTTGAGGGCAGTCAGGCGGTGCTCGGTGCCGGTGGCGTGGCGCGGCACCTTTGGGACAACAATGATGTTGGCATTACTCCGGCAACGGCCGTCGCCAGACAGGAGATAGCCAGTGTCAGCAAGGCATTTACCGGAACGGCTGTGCTTCACGCGATGCAGGAATTGACTGGTTCAGTTGCGGAACTCAGCACGCGGTTGGATGACCCGATCGTTAACTATCTGCCAGACAGTTGGGCGACATCGGCATCTGCAGCTTTTAGCGGAATCAGTATTCGGCAACTCCTCACGCACACCAGTGGACTTCGAGCCAGCACTGCAGCGACTGATTCAACTCCCGCGTTCCCCGGTACGGTTGGTGGAGTTACAGGCGGTTTCTCGAACAGCGGCTACATCTACAGTGATCTGCAGGCCATGAGTCAACAAGGCACTGTGTTTTCGAATGCGCGGTCATATTGGACGATCAACTATGCGTTGTTCCGCGTTGCCCTGCCATACATGTGGGCGGAAGACTATGACGTGGGTTCTGGTCCGAGTGAGCCAACGTTCGGCGACCAACTTGAAGCTGCCGACGCGGGGCAGTCCATCAACATCGATGCGCTGCCGTCTGGCGTGTGGAGCCAGCTTCAGGAAGACTTTGGCTATACGCCAGCTGACGTTGGTTCTGGCAACACACTTCTTGTGGGAGCAGATGAATTGACTGCGTCTGCGTACAAGACGTACATCATTCAGAACGTCTTGCCTCCGACTGTTTCCGATCTACCGACCCGAACGACGGCCAATCCCACCTTGCTCTATCAGTTCCCGGTAGCGGACGAAACACCTGGGGTTAGCACGGGGGACCAGACGTTGAACGTCGGTTCCCGAGGAATGAACCTGTCTGTATTTCAAACACGCGAAATTCTCACGTGGCTGCGGCACAGCGACACCGTACTCAGCCCTGAGACACGCGGCCTGATGGAGTCGCAGTTTCTCGGATTCCAGCCAAACTTCTCAGGCGCTCTGGGAACCTACTACGGACACGACGGGATCAACTTCAGAGCTCAGGAACCCGGCCAGCCACAAGGCACAACAGAACCGCAGAACAACACGGTGGCGATCTCATTCCCAAACGGCGTTGAGGCCGCGATGTTCATGAACAGCCAGCTTGGGAATAGTTTCGGTGCCGCGTTCGACCAGAACGGCGCAGAGAGTTCGCCAGCGCGATCGCTTATGGATGCGTACGACAATTCCTGGACCCATATTACGTACGACGGCGATCCGACCTCCGTGCCGGGCGGTGGAACCGACGACTTTACGTTGCGGGCTGGTAGCAACGATTCCGTCAACTGGATTGAATTGGATCTCAATGGAACAGTCGTGCTGGAACGCCGCATTGATACTCTGCAAGAGTTGAGAATCCGTGGGCTATCTGGCAACGACAATCTCACGATTCAATCCCTACCAGTCGGCCTTGATCTCGACGTCATCTTCGAAGGCGGTAGTGGTGACGATACGCTGACCATGGATACGCTGGTCGACGGCGTTAACCTGGATCTGACCTTTCTCGGGTCGAGTGGCAACGACATGGCGACCATGAGCGATCTTGCTAAGAACGTGAATGTCGACTTCACGTTTGCTGGCGGCAGCAATGACGACACGCTCATTCTCGACACACTTGGGCCAACGGGCAGCATTGATGTTGAGTTCCAGGGCGGTTCGGGCTCGGACGATGTTGAGATCAACAACCTTGCGGCTGGCGCGCCGCTTGATCTGTTGTTTAGTGGTGGCAGTGGCGGTGATTCTGCAGCAGTCAACAGTCTTTCGTCTGAGTCCGAGTTCACCTTTAACGGAGGCACTGGCACCGACACGGTGGGTGTGAATGGAACGACCATCGGGGCGATCGTCACCTTCAACGGTGGCGACGACAACGACACGGCCTTGCTTGGCGACGGTGATCTCGACGAAGTTCGCTGCACATTTCTGTTTGTCGGCGGCTCGGGGTTTGATTCTCTGAGCGTCAATGACAAGGACAATTCCTCCATTGAGCAAACACGTAGCGGCCACGACCAGGACTACACGGTGCTTAGCACTCGGATTGAACGATCGGGCATTGGCGTGGTTGGCCAGTTCAGCCAGTTGGAGAACGTGCGACTGGATGCCAGCGATGAGGATAGTCGGATTCGTGTTCTCTCAACGCTCGGTTCGACCGACCTACAATTGGAAGGGAACGCCGGGGACGACCTGATTGCTTTGGGAACGGGTACGGCAGGCAGCCAGATCGATTCGAACATCGATATCGGCACCGGTAGCGGCAAAGACGAACTTGTCATCGATGATCGCAACAGCCCCGGAAATGGCGAAACGTACGTTCTGCAGGGAGACTACTTTGTCTCGGCAGAAATTCCAGTTGCCGAGTGGGACAAGACTGATCCGCCGGAAACCATCCGTCTCCGCCAGCGTCGTGCTGCGAGTGAAACGAATATTCGAGATCTCCTGGAAGAGGTTCGGCTGGAGGTCGAGGGCGGCCTTGGTGACGACGAAATATTCGTGCACGCTTCTGAGCCCGATTCACGCATGCTTCTTGAAGGTCGAGGTGGTGATGACGTCATTATCCTTGGGGAAGAGTCTTCCAACGTCGATACGATCGAAGGCGAAGTCCGCGCCTTCGGCGGCGATCAATTCGATCGAGTCATCGTCCGTGACCGCGCTGGTGGAGGTAGTCGTGGGTATCGATTTATTGATCGATTCGTCGATCTTGTTGATTCTCCGTTCGGCCAACTGGTTGTTCCCGACAATGAGGGGACCGAAGTCGTCGAGGTTCAGGCTGGTGCCGAAGATGACAGATTTGATGTTCTAACATGGATGTCGGCAGAACTTCATCTGAACGGAGGCCTTGGTTCTGATCAATTGATTGTCGCCGCGACAATGAAGACCGTTGATCCTGTACTAGGCAACATTTCATTCTTCGCAGACGGTGCGGTGCAGCCGGGTTCAGGTTCTCCTGACTTTGACACCGTTGTGATTCACGACTCTAAACGCATTGGGGCTCCGGTCTACGACGCTGAAGTAGTTAGTGATTTGGAGGCGTCGTTTGCCACGACCGATTTTGAGATCTCGCACTTTGGCGTCGAGGAACTCAGCCTGAAGGCGAACAAGAAGGCGAACACCGTGAATGTGTTCGGGCAGACCTCGCTTCTTCACAAAGCCGATTACGTTTTGGGTATGTCTGGCGGAAACGACATCATTAACGTCGATGTGCCGGTCACAGCCACGGTCTACGCGAATGGTGGCGGCGGAAAAGACCGCGTGATTGTCACTGGAACGGTCAACGACGATGCTGCGACTCTGAACGGAGATCGATTGGACGTGCGGCCTTTCGGATCGTTGCCCAGAACCAGTGTTGTGCGTGATAGAAGAATTGAAACCCTTCGGTTTGACGCGGGTGCAGGTGATGATGTCGTCTACTTTGAAGGCGTCGCCGGCCGGCGAGAGTCGATCCGTGTTCAAGCAACATCAACGCCCGGTCGCGGTTCGATCGCGGCCAGGCCGTTCCGTAGTTTATTGTTTGAGGGGCTCGAAGATATTGATGTAGCAGGCAATGACAGAGACCAAGACCGATTACAGTTTATCGGAACGAGTGCCAGTGATGCGTTCTCGATTAATCCTGTTGGTGAAGGAACGACTGATCAGCCGTTTGTTCAACTAACCAACAACAGTGGCGAGCAATTACTGAAGCTGAGAGACGCGACAGCCGTAGGTACGCCCCTGGTATCTGGGGGAAGTGGGGACGATACATTCCGAGTTACGTTGCTGGTCAATGATGATAACCCGCTTCGGAGCGTCAGTCTTGATGGCGGTAAGGGCAAGCAGGATGCATTGATTGTGTCGCACAACAACAGCGACTTCCAACTTCTCTCACCTGCGAAGAGTGTAAAAAAAGGACGCCTTCAGTTTGACGCAGATGGCGAAATTCTGGACATCTTCTACCGAAACTTTGAGGGGCTGGTCGGAGACTTGTTCTGAGAATGAACGCTCACAGCCGATCGGTGCCGTCGCTGCTGGTTGTGTCTGTGTCGTCTCAAACCAAGAGCTTCGGCATCATCGGTGATTCTCGAGTTGGCCAGGTGAAGTGAAAAGTGGAACCGTCGCCGGGGTTCGATTCAATCCAGATCGAGCCTCCGCGAGATTCGATCACTTTCTTCACAATCGCCAATCCCATCCCCGAGCCTTCGACCTGGTCGCGTGGTTTCAGTTGCTGGAATATCGCAAAGATTCGATCGTGAAATCGAGGCTCGATACCCTGGCCATCGTCCTTCACTGAGAACCGCACGAACCCATCGACGTCTGCTTCTTTGCTGGAGATCTCGATCGTACCGTTGTTTGATCCGTGGTGCTTTATTGCGTTTCCGATGAGGTTGCGAAACACAAGCTCGAAAGCGGCTCGGTCGGCAGCGACCGTGGGCATTGGCGAATAAGTGACAGAGAACCCGTCTGCCGGAGCCAGTAAGGTCACGGTGTTTTGAATCAGTTCAGCCA
>JBGCDN010000451.1:0-8738 GCA_045105495.1 Planctomycetaceae bacterium | reverse complement strand
ATCACTGACCTATGCGTGCGAATTCTGGTGCGGTGAAACACGCCTCGCAACGGGTGAAATGAAAACGGTGGCGTGCAAAGTACGTCCCGGCGAGAAGTTGTACTCAGTGGAGATCCCGGACCACTTCGATGCGATTCAGGAATGTGAGTGACTGCGAATCGACGGTGGGCTTACGATCATGCCGGAACTGCGCTTCGCTTGGTCACGGCCTACGAGGAGTTCGCTTCGATAGGAACCCCAAGTCCAAACGCCCGTGCGGCGACAAACCGTCCAACAAACACCATCCCAACATCGCTGCCGCATCCCGATGCAACGGGACGTTGCCTACTTTTTCTTTTTGGACCAGGAGTCTCGGAGGGCGACGGTGCGGTTGAAGACCTGGTGGTCGTCGGTGGAATCTGGATCGACGCAGAAGTAGCCGAGGCGTTCGAATTGGCATCGGTTGCCAGGCTTCAGGTCGGCCAAGGATGGTTCTAGATAGCACTTCTCAAGGACTTTGAGCGAGTCCTCGTTGATGTTGTCTTTCCAGTCAGTTCCTTCGGGTACATCGTTTGGGTTTTCGACTTTGAACAGGTGGTCGTACAAACGTACTTCTGCCGTGTGTGCGTGCTGAGCAGACACCCAGTGCAGCGTTCCTTTTACTTTCCGTCCGTCAGGCGAATCGCCGCCTCGCGTTTCGGGGTCGTAGGTGCAGTGCAGTTCTGTGATGTTGCCGTCTGCATCTTTGATGGCTTCCTGACAGGTGATGAAGAACGCGTAACGCAGTCGAACTTCTTTACCGACGGACAAGCGGAAAAACTTCTTCGGAGCGTCTTCCATGAAGTCTTCGCGTTCGATGTAGAGCTCGCGCGAGAACGGAACCATTCGTGTTCCGGCGGATTCGTCTTCCGGGTTATTGATGGCTTCCAGTTCGTCCGTTTCGCCTTCTGGGAAGTTTGTGATAACAACCTTAAGCGGATTCAGAACGGCCATACGTCGTTCGCATCGTTTGTTGAGATCTTCTCGTTGGAAATTCTCGAGAACCACACGATCTGTCATGCCATTGAATCGCGTCACACCAACGTGATGGCAGAACGCTCGCATCGCTTCTGGTGTGAAGCCTCGACGGCGGATACCGCTAATAGTCGGCATGCGCGGGTCATCCCAACCGTTCACGACAGCCGTGTTGACAAGCTCCAATAGTTTTCGCTTGCTCATGACCGTGTAGGTCAGATTCAGTCGTGCGAACTCGATTTGCTGCGGGTGGTGAATTTCGAGGTTCTCGCAGAGCCAATCGTAAAGCGGACGGTGGTTTTCGAATTCCAAAGTGCAGATGGAATGCGTGATGCCTTCGATGGAATCTGACTGCCCATGCGCGAAGTCGTACATTGGGTAGATGCACCAATCGTCGCCGGTGCGGTGATGGTGTTCGTGACGAATTCGGTATAGCAGAGGGTCGCGAAGAATCAGGTGCTTCGCCCCCATATCAATTTTCGCTCGCAACACATGCGCGCCGTCGGGGTGTTTGCCGGCTCGCATTTCGTGGAATAGATCAAGGTTCTCCTGAACCGATCGGTCACGGTGCGGGCTATCCGTTCCGGGAGTCGATGACGTGCCGCGCGATGTGCGGATCTCTTCGAGGTTCTGGCTGTCGACGTAGGCTTTGCCGTCGTTGATGAGTTTGATCGCGAACTCGAACAGCTGTTCGAAGTAGTCGGACGCAAACAGCGGATCGCCATTCCATTCGAATCCCAACCAGCGCACGTCTTCCTGAATGGATTCGACGTATTCGGTGTCTTCCTTCTCCGGGTTGGTGTCGTCGAATCGAAGGTTACATTTCCCACCAAACTCGGCAGCGATCCCGAAGTTCAGGCAAATGGACTTGGCATGTCCGATATGCAGGTAACCATTGGGTTCAGGCGGGAAGCGGGTTTGAACCACACCGTTCCATTTGTTGGTTTTCAAATCGTCTTCAACGATCTGGCGGACAAAATCCAGTCGTTCGGTGTTTTCGTCTGACATCGTTATTTCCTGAGCCTTGCTTCACTCTGCAGCCAGCAGGAGAGGCTGTTCGGTCGTATGGTTCGCTGTGAACTGGGTCTTTTACTTCACATTTGGTGCACGCAACAAGCAGGAAGTTGGGCGAGTTGCCTGTCATCATCAAAGGGGTGCGGGCCGCAAAACCAAGGTGTATGCCGGGTTTTGACCGACTACACTGCATTCTTGTGACCTTTGACGGGGCTGATTTCCGGCGAAGTCAAGTATCGGACCACAAGAGTGTTCGCAGCGTATCACTGGCGTTTCAGATCATCGGTATGACTGATCCGGAAATGATTTGAGCTGAATAGACATACGGAACACATGAAGACATTTGTCATAATTATCGGCCTCGGAGCCTTAGCATTGATTGGGTTCGTGACGGTCGTCGTCATGATGCCGGAAAAGCTTCCGCCAGCACCAACCGCAGAGACTTCAGGAATTGTGACTGCCGGGCCGGGTGCTCCCATAGTGCCTCCACTTGAATATGGAGTGGAGCTAAGCCCAGAGACCCAGTTGGCTGTTTGGAACCAGGAACACACAGCGTTCCAGATTCAGAGACGTTTCGGTCCGCGTCTGGCCTCGGCCCTCGACAGGGATAACAAAGATCAGCTTCTTCAGCTCATCGAGCCATCAGTTGAAGCTTCCGTGCTAACGTCTGAATCATGGACTGAAACCCAGCATGGTCAATTCATAAGACGAGTTCGTGCAAATAGCGAACGAAAGGTCGGCACTGATCAAGAACTTGCGGATGCCTTACTGAAGAACCGATCGCTGGTAGATGGCGCGGTCGAAACGACCGTCAAAGTACTGGAAGTTTCAGAGGCAGGCGAGAACACATGGCAGTGCCGACTCCATGTCGCGCTGAAGGGAACAACCGCCGCAGCGAAGCCGATTACGGTGGAATCAGAACACTCGGTTACGTTCCGGTTCGAAGACAAGTCGCAGCTCGAACGTGGGTCTACAATTGTCGCTTGGTCGATAGAGCAGCAATCGACTATTCAAAATGATGGACCAGTCGCCAAGGAAGCAATCAGCCTGGCGAAGTCGATCCTTTTGAACTCGCTGGACAATTGGCGCGGGTCACGGTTTGAGAGTGTTGTGCCGGAACAAATTATTCCACACCGATTGCAAATTGCTGCGGCTGATTACGACGGAGACGGAGACGACGACATTGCTGTGACGACTGGCAACGGAAAGCGAATCGTCCTTCGTAACGAGAATCGTCAGTTTGTCTTTGCCACGGCCAGCCTCGGAATTCGAGAGGACCTTCCGATCTTAACGTGGCCACCACCATGCCTTTGGTTCGACATGGACAATGACGGTGACCTGGATTTGCTTTCAGGTATTGAACTGTTTCGAAACGATGGGGAGAAGTTCGTTGATGTGACCAGCACGTGCGGTGTTCGGCTTGGATCGGCTCCCACAGGTGTCGTGGCTGGTGACTACGACTGTGACGGCCGGCTCGATTTGTACGTGACGCTTCGCGGCTTCGAACTACTTGAAGGCGCTGCATGGACTGATGGTGAAGAAGGGATGCCGAACCGTTTATTCCGAGGCATCGGCGACGGGCAATTCGAAGATGTCACAGACGCTGCCAACGCCGGTGCAGGCGTGAAGGCTTCAACCGGCGCGGTTTGGTTCTTCGCAAATGACGATCACTATCCGGATCTTGTGATTGCCAATGAATTGAGCGAATCCACTTTGCTGATTAACAACGGCGATGGCACGTTCAAAGATGTATCCAGTGCGGGATGGACGACGCGGCAGACCGGTTTTTCTGGTGGCGTCACAGCTGGCGACATGAACAACGACGGTCGATCTGATCTCTACTTTTCAGGCCTTGGTTCTTGGGTTGGCCGGCGTGTGACAGATTCGCTGAAGCCTGCAGACTTTGAAAAACCTGAACTACTGGAACAGATTCGTGACCTGGCTTCCGGCAATCGAATGCTTCGCCAAACGGGTTCAGGCGAATTCGAAAACGTCACTGATTCGGTTCAGTTGAACACAGATGGCTGGGGGTTCGGCACAGCTCTGGTGGACATCGACAACGATGGTTGGCTGGACGTTTACGCCAGCAGCGGATTTCGAACCATGCAGCCGGGGCGGCCAAATGCAGACTCGTCTCGATGGCGACGGATTGTGACGAGCCCAAGCGACGCCGCCACGATTCTGCCGAAAATTGGTCCCGTAGATGATGACCTTGGCGAGATCTGGTCGAACGATGCCAAGATGACGAATAAGATGCGGCTGAACCTGTCCAGCTTCCAACCGAACCGGTTGTTTATCAACGACGGTGGTGATGACTTCATCGACGTAACCAGCGTGAGCGGACTCGACCTGCCATCGGATTCGCGTTCAATCATCCCCATCGATTTGAACAAGGACAATGCGGTGGACCTGTTGGTCGCATCGGCCGGAGGTGGAGCAGTGCGTGGTTTCACCAATTTGATTACCGGTAATCACAGCGTGAAGATTCAACTGATCGGCAAAACCAGCAACCGTTTTGGAGTTGGTAGTCGGGTCACGGCAACCATTGGCGACCGCACCATCGTTCGTGACTTGTTTCCTGGAAGCGGGTTCATGGCGAATGGCTCGTACACAGTTTGGGTAGGTACCGGTGAAGCCACAATGATTGACAAGCTGACCGTGCGGTGGCCGACCGGCGAAACGCAGTCACACGAAAACCTTGCGGTTGATCAGGATGTTGAAATTACTGAGGGTGAGGCTGATCTCAAAACCATAAGTCGGCCTGCATCATCAGAGACTCAGCAGGATTCAAAATGAAATTCCTTATCACCAGTCTCGTATGTGTCGCGGCGTTGGTTGCAGCTGGCTTTTGGTTTCTCAAGCCTTCTGAAGAGCCCGCTGCCGAAAAGGGTAAAGTTTCTCAACCGGAAGAAGCAGCAATCGAAAAGCCGCGCGACGATGTGATGCTTTCGCCAGAGAAGCAACAACTAATCTGGGATGCAGAACACATTACTTTTCAGCTGGAAAAGAAGTTCGGCCAGGCCTTCCGTACCGCTCTGGCAAAACGCGACGTCTCTGCCGTTCGTTCATTCTTCAAGGACGATGCCACAGGCCAGATTCCAACCGAAGGTGGCTGGCATGAAACGGTCCAGGCACCACTGCAACGGTCAAAGCGAACAGCCGAAGATGGTCTAGTTGCCGCTTCTGCAGATGAAGTTGTCGCTCAGCTATTGGAAGAACTGGATGCCATCACTGAAGTGGAACGCCACAAACTACGCGTCCTGAAAATCAACAAACTCAGCGAACAATCGTGGGAGTGCCGCCTGCTGTTGGTTCTCGTCGGTGCGGGTGAGGATGTGAAGCATGTGATTTCTGAATCGGAACACATCGTTCAATTCGAAATCGAAGACAAAGACAACCTCGAATCGGCGGCTTCCATCATCGCATGGAATTTCGACAAGCAGTCACGTCGATCGTCTACGCAAACATTCATGCAGGAAGTCACAAAGGAAGTTGGGCTTGGCAACCTTGCGATCCCGGACAACTGGCGAGCATCGAAGAGGCTGCCAAACTGGTTCCAGCTTGGTGTTGCCGACTATGACAAAGACGGCGATCCGGACATCGCGATCACGACCAACAAAGGCAAGCGGTTTGTTCTTGAGAACAAAGACGGCGCCTACGTACACGCAACGAAGAAGCTGCGAATCCCAGCTGCCTTTCCAACACAGCCATCACACTTCTTATCGGTCTGGTTCGACTACAACAACGATGGCTATCCTGACCTGTTGTCCGGTCAGCAGTTGTTTCGCAACGAAGAAGGCAAGACCTTTACCGATGTGACTCGGCAGGCAGGCTTAAAACCACAGGCGAATAGTAGTGGTGGGGTTGTGGCCGACTATGACTGCGATGGTCACCTCGACATCTATTTTGTGAACCAGTCACCAGCAGTTCGTGACCGTTCGAAGAAAGCCAGTTGGGTCAGTGACAACGACTCTGGTGCAGAGAATCATTTGTGGCGGAACAAGGGCGACGGCTCGTTCGAGTTCGTCAGCCCCGTCGCAAATGCGGGAGGCGGTATGCGCGCCAGCCATTCCGCAATTTGGTTCTACTACGATGACGATAAGTATCCCGACCTCTACGTCGCGAACGACTTCGGCAAGAACGTATTGCTAAGGAATAAGGGTGACGGCACGTTTGAAGACGTGTCTGTTCCTTCGCAAACAGACGGCTATTCGACCAGCATGGGAATTGCGGCGGGCGACATCGACAACAATGGTCAAGCAGACCTCTACGTCTCCAATATGTATTCCAAGATGGGTCGTCGAATCATTGGGATGGTTTCGGCAGACGATTATCCGGACGACATCTACGAACAGATTTGCGGTTCGTGTGCCGGCAATCGTTTGTATCTCCGAGAGAACGACGATCCAACGCGGTTCTACGATGTTGGTGAGAAGCTGCACGTGAACGGAGTCGGTTGGGCATGGGGTCCGACCATGGCCGACTTCGACAGTGACGGATGGCTCGATCTGTATTCGACAACCGGCTACATGAGTGCCACGCGTGGAAAGCCAGATGGTTGAACGTGCCTTTGGAGGGCTGTCGTGACACAGCCAACGGACAGAGAATGCCAACTTCCACAGATTGGCGAATTAGATGAAGAGGCCGGCGAGTTCTGGTCTGCAAACCCATTCATGATCGTTCAGGAAGGCGAGAACCTCAGCGCGTTTGAGCGCAATCGGATTTATATGAATGTGAAGGGATCGAAATTTGTTGATGGATCGTTCGCGTCCATGGCCGACATCGATTCCGACTCAAGAATTGCTGTCTCGACAGATATCGACGGCGATGGAGCACTCGATCTTCTGGTTGGGTCCGCCGGTGGTGGGCCGATGAGAGCGTTCAAGAACCAGCTTCCGCAGAAGAACCGCGTGGCCATCAGATTTAATGGTTCTGATAGCAACCGCACCGGCGTAGGTGTTCGAGTTATCGCACAAGCTGGCGGACAGGAGTTTGTTCGAGATCTGTTTCCCAGCAGCGGATTTATGGGCATCGGCCCGGCTGAACTTTGGGTTGGCGTGGGTGATGCCGAGAAAATTGATCGTCTGACAATTCGATGGCCGAGCGGAAAGACTCAGGAACTGACCGACATCGACGTGAACCAGCGCCTCGAAATTAGTGAGGCGTCGGACGAACTAAGATCGCTTGGTTCGTTTACCAGTACAGACAAGTGATCGCACCTTGAACACGATTCTCCTTGCGTTGTTGTGCGGTGGCCTGGTCGGCTTTTGCCTCGGCGCGCTGGGCGGTGGTGGGGGAATTCTGGTCTGGCCCGCGCTGGTGTTTGGGATTGGCGTGAGTGCTCAGGAGGCGTCCGTTCTCGCGAAGATTATCGTCGGTTCGTGTGCGTTCTTTGCGGCCGTCATGCACTTTCGCAAACGGACGATTGACCTGCCAATCGGGCTGTCAATGTCCGGTCTCGGCTTCGCAGGAGCTTGGTACGGAGCGAGCTTTATTCAAAGCACAGGACTGGACGCCGCCAGCGCTGAACGCGTGATGTTTGGCGTACTTGCCGTCTTGATGCTGGTGGTTTCCGGACTGATGTTTCGGAAGGGAATGCGCTCGCGCCGAGGAGAATCTGGGGGCACCGCCAGCTTGCCAGAGAAGCCGCCAGTCTCCGGACTTCGACTAGCCGTGTTTGTCGTCGCCAGTCTGGCCATCGGCTTCCTGACCGGCTTTTTGGGTGTTGGCGGCGGCTTCATGATTGTGCCCACACTGGTATTTGTCTTCGGACTCGATATGTCCATGGCGGCGGGGACATCACTGGTGGTGATTACGCTGAACTGCGTAAGCGGCTTGTTGGCGAAGGCTGACGGCAACATTCGATGGGACGTCGCGCTGCTGTTTGCGATAAGTTCGATCGTCGCCAGCGCGGTGGCAGTCCGCGTGGCTGACAAGTCGAAGCAATCCACACTTCAAATCGCATTCTCCGGGCTTGTTGTTCTGCTTGGCGTGTTGATGGTGTGGAAACTCTCAGTCGCCTAATCCGCCGTCGCGGACAACGTGCAATGCCGTGCGGGGCATTGGTATACTGAGAAGTCAACGCAGAAAATTCGCAGACATCACTCATCAACGAGTGCCCGCGCTTAGAAATTGCTTCCATGAAAAACGTTGTCTGGATCCTTGTGATCCTGCTTCTGATTTTGCACCAGGACGTTTGGTTCTGGGAGGACGGAACACTGATCTTCGGCTTCATGCCGATCTCGTTGCTGTATCACGGCGGGATCTCCATTGGAGCATCGATTACCTGGTTCCTCGCAACAAAATACGCTTGGCCAAAGGTTCTCGATGAAGCTGACAGCACTTCAGTCGGAGGTGCTCAGTCATGACACAGCTCTACATCATTTGCGGCTATCTCGCTTTGCTGCTTTGCCTTGGTTTGTTTTCAAGCCGCCTGTTTAAAGGCACCAGCAGCGACTACATGCTGGCCAGCCATTCGATTGGACCAGTGCTTCTGTTGATGTCGATCTTCGGCACCACCATGACCGCCTTCGCACTAGTGGGTTCGACGGGCGAATCGTTCAAGGTTGGCGTTGGAGTTTACGGCAAGCTCGCTTCATCAAGCGGTATTGTTCACTCGCTGTGCTTCTTCTTGTTGGGAGTGAAAGTGTGGTGGCTCGGGAAGAAGTTGGGCTACCGAACGCAGATCCAGTTCTCCCGCGATCGTCTTGAAAGCGACAAGATTGGCTTCC
>JBGCDN010000450.1:0-4775 GCA_045105495.1 Planctomycetaceae bacterium | reverse complement strand
ACGATGGCGATCTGGATATTGGTGTCGGTCATCTGGATGCTCCATTCTCTCTTCTTGAAGACCGCATGCGTACTGAGAAGTGGGTGGGACTCGACATCGTCTCAGCTGATCGAGTTAGCGTCGCTGGCGGTAGCGTTCTTGTCGAATCGGGAGAATTGAAACGCCGAATTCCACTATTGGCGGGTGGAAGCTATCTCTCCGTTTCCGACCGGCGGATAGTTCTTGCTCTGCCTGACGATGCACAGAACACTGTGATTACGG
This sequence comes from Planctomycetaceae bacterium, assembly GCA_045105495.1. Classification (GTDB taxonomy): domain Bacteria; phylum Planctomycetota; class Planctomycetia; order Planctomycetales; family Planctomycetaceae; genus CAYNWT01. The sequence goes on along the minus strand of JBGCDN010000450.1, from coordinate 4,514 downwards.
TGACATGGCCGAATGGTTCAAAGCGTGTTCTGACTGGCTTGGAACCGAACCGATATTGGAAGGTTGGGCCGCAGGTGACGTACAGTGCAGTCAAGTAGCCGATGGCTTCCATCAACCTGATCGCTGCGTTCGTACTAATTCTTGCCCACGCCAATCTTGCGACGTCGCTACCTGAGAACGTCTTTCTAACGTACGCTGACGGCGTCTTGCAGACTGAACCAAACCCGCATAGTCGGACCAAAGATTGCTGATATCGCTGAAACGAGAAGTGAAAGATGAACAAGTTTATTGGGATCGTCGTTCTGGGACTTGGCGTCGCGATTGGTACAACCATCTACATGGGCTTGGAGCCGGTAACGGTTGAGGCAGAGAAGCTGTTGCGTGAGGGGAACCATACGCGTGCGAGGAAAATCCTTGAGCGTCATTTGGAGAGCGAACCGAACGATACGAAGGCGATTCAGCTGCTGGCCGATGCGATGGTTGTCTCACCAAAGTTTGGCGACGAACGAACCGCCGATGAAGTGGTCAGTGTTCTCGATGGAATTCCCGACGATACTCCCGAAAGCCTGTTGGCTCGCCTGCAGCAGGCCGAACTATCTCTCCTGAAGCTCCACGAAATTCAGCGAGCCGAAGGATATACCAAGCGAGCCATCAAGATCGCGCCGGACGATTGGCGAGCGTACGAGATACTGCTCAACATCTACCAGCTCACCCGACGCTTTCCTGCTTCTGAACCAGTCTACGAAGCAATGTACCAAGCCGCGCCGATTAGCAAGCGGATGGACATTTTGCAGAAGTGGTTTGTTTCGCAGTTCGCTCCATTTGCCATGAACGGAGGATACGACCGGCTGATCGACCTCGAAGGTCGGCCCGACGCGGAGGTCTTAAGGTATTCCGGGTTCATTCAAATCGAACCGTCAGCACCCGGTCCACGAAGCGCGATTGCTTCGACGGCGTTGGATGGTGGCAGCCCCAAAGAGGCGATGGAAATCCTGATGGCGGAAGAAGTCGATCGCACCGACGCGGATCCGTTTTTCACGTATCAGGTCATCCGCGGACACGTCATGCTGGGCCAGTTGGAAGAAGCGACCGCCGAGTTCGATGCTTGGCCCCACGAAGAAGAAGGACACTACTTCAACCGTGCCGGGGCATTGATCGCGGAAGAAGTCGATGGCGAATACGAAAAGGCGTTGCCATTCTACAAGCGAGCGCTCGATCACTGGCCAGGACCTGTCGATCTGGCTTACCGAAACAACTACGTGGCATGCCTGCGAAAGGCTAAGCAGCCAGAAAAAGCCGACTCGGAGGAAGCACGCTTCAAGAGTCAATCAACTTGGGCTGATCCGAAGCTTCAAACAGAACTCCGTGAACTGCTTGAAGCACTGCCTGACCCAGAGGCCATCAAGCGATTCGCGGACTTCTATCGAAGGATGAACCGCGACAAAGACGCCGATCGATGGCTGGCACTCCTTGAGACTACAAAGATAACACCCCCCGAAGACCTTACGATGCCCACGCTCCCAGACACCAAAGAAACAGACAGCGGTTTCTAGACAGCTTCCGTCCGGTTCGCAGAAGGCTTGGTTCGCACGTATGGACGGCGGTTCTCTGCGGAACGCTATCGCTTGATGTACTTCATCTCGAAGTCATCGCAGTCTAGCTGTCCGGTGGCACCGTTCAGGCCGATTCGGACGATCATCTCTCGAGCCTGTCGAGGCACTGGGATCGTCTTTGTGTATCGTCGCCAGTTGTCAGTACCGCGAAATGGGCCGATGTAAACGTGCCCAACCTCTCTGCGGATCTTGTCGTAGAAATGAACCACAATCGCACTTTGGTCGATCTTTCTTGGTCCGCTTCGCACGTCCTTTGCCCGGATCCAGGCTGCGATACTTAGCCCCGCGATGTTCGTCCCGCTAATGGCGATTCCCTGAAGGACTTGGCTTGGACGTCCAAACTCTGAGTTCGTCATCCGCAGACATTTTGACCCCTTCTGTGGTGAGTCTTCGACCAACTCACATTGGCGAGCATAGTGCCATGCATCTGGCTTGCCGTCGTCGTTTGAATCGAACTCAAAATCGCCGTTCACAATCCGGGGCGCCATTGGGTCTGGTTGTTGCCGACGCAGTTCTTCTGACCGGCCGGTCATAGGCACAAACAGCGTTGGGATCAGACGTTCTTGTTCGAGGTTTCCGTTGACCTTTCGAAAAAGAAAGAACGTCTGCTGATAGCGTTCGCCGAGCGGAACCACTAACCGACCACCTTCCTTTAGCTGGTCAATCAAGGGCTGCGGAACTGATTCCGGCGAACACGTTACGATAATTTTGTCGAAGGGAGCGTGTTCTTGCCATCCCTTGTATCCGTCACCGTTCTTGGTCTTAACATTGGAATACCCAAGGTTTTTCAGACGCTTTGTCGCATCTTTCGAAAGCGGTGAGACGATTTCGATTGAAAAGACCTCCTTGCAGATTTCGGCGAGAACCGCTGCCTGGTATCCGCTCCCAGTTCCGATTTCCAAAACGCGATCGGTCGGTTCTGGATCCAAAGACTCCGTCATGTACGCCACAATGAAGGGCGGCGAGATCGTCTGCTTGTGACCAATTGCAATCGCCTTGTCGACATAGGCTTCGCGACGGTTCTTGGGCAGCACGAACTCATGTCGAAGGACAGACCGCATTGCTTGCAGGACCAGCGGATTCTTAATGCCCTCCGCCTCGACAGATTCGCGAACCATCTCTTCGCGTTGCGACTTGTACTTGTCCTGGCCTTGGCACAGGTTCAAAGCAACAAGAACAAACAGTAACGAACGAATTACCAAGGTCAGGCTCCTTCGGTTTGGTCACTCGGCTCTGTGGGCGTTTGTTTCTTGACGCTGCCGATCTCCTGTACCTTCCGTCTGTGTCGGTCTGCTAGGTCTGCCTGGCCGATCGCCTCGTAGGCTTTCGCGAGAGACGTGTGGAGATTCGCGTTGCCCTTCATTCGGCGAAGCGCCTCTTCCAAATCGGCTATCCCCGCTTGCCAGTTCTCAAGCTTGATATAGATCTGGCCGCGGGTTTCGCGAAGTGTTGGATTGTAGGGCTGGAGTTTCACGGCTTGGTTTGCGTACTCGAGAGCCGTTTCAAGCTGGTCTGGTCCCTGTTCAGCCAGAACCCACGCAAGGTTGTTCAGCACGAAGGACATGTTGGGCTCAAGAATACTTGCTTGCTCAAGGTGGATTTTCGCTTTATTCATATCCCCGCTCGCCGCCGCACGGGTGCCGAGCCAGAAGTGAACCATTGCAGGCGCTGTGCCTTCGATCAGGGCATCCTGAAGCATATCTTCGGCAACACCATCCGTTGATTCGTCTCGACCAATTAAGGTCGCGATACGGGTCAGGACGGCACGGCTGTTTGGTGCGATCCGGAGAGCGTTGCCGAGCAGTTGGAGCTGTTGATGAATGTTTGAATGGTCCGCTCTATCAAGCGCCTTAGTCCACTCAACGAATACTTCGCCGAGAGCTTTACTGACCCGCGATTTGTTCTCGACCGCAGACAGAGCTCGCCCAAGAACTTCAACCGCTTGTCGGTAGTTGCCTTGAAGTCGGGCTGATGATGACCAATTGATCCACTCTTGGACTGTGAGAGGCTTCTTCCCTTCGGCAAGCCTCTCCGGGAATCGAACCGCGTAGTATTCGCCTGCACGTGCTGCTTCCTTGCGGGCTTCTTCCGTTTGCTTGTTATTCTCGAGGAGCGTCGCGTAGAGAATCCGTAATTCCGGATATTTGTCTACTATGTACGCGATGTGTTTGATAGCGGTAGGTATGTTCTTCAAATTGATCGCGATAATCATTTTTAGCCGGTGGGCTTCGACATGCTCGGGCTGTTCCACAATGATCGCGTTGAGGTGCGCATTGGCCCGTACCAGCGGATTGCCGTCTACTTCAACATGCTTTGTCAGCAGCGATCGAGCGATCCAAAGATGTCCGGGGGGGTAAGTATCAGCCTTCTCGTCTTCTAGTTGAGCAATGGACTGCATAACTGAAAACGCGTCAGCCGGGCGTCCCATCTTGTCGAGGACGAGTGCCCGGACATACTTCAGTTCCGAGTTGGTTGGGTCATACCCTGAAGCCTTACGATACAGCATCTCCGCTCGACCATGATCTTCTGCCTTGAAGGCCCGGGCCGCTTGCTTCGCGTAGGCGGCGGCAGCGCCCGACTTGGTCGCGAATCGGGCCTTCGTGAATCCCACCACTACGAGACCACCAATTAGGATGGCTGGAGCAGCAATCGCCAGCAACCGCCAGTGACGAGTCGCCCGCCAATCGTATAAAAATCGTAGCACTGCGATGAATGGTGCGAGGACGACGCCGATCACACCGCCAATAGCAAGCTTTGCTCCGTCGGCCGACATGGTTAGTTCTTTCTCTGTAGCTTAGACATGCGGTCGTGAAATTCGGTGTAGTTCTTCGTAACTCTGTTGCGCAGTTCTTTGGGGATATCCTGCGGTATCACAAAGAACGCTTGAGTTTGGTAGACACC
>JBGCDN010000449.1:0-6961 GCA_045105495.1 Planctomycetaceae bacterium | reverse complement strand
GCGTACGCAGCCATGCTGGCTTGCAACACGTCGTGTTCCACCCACTGCGCGAAGCCGCCGCGAGGAACCCCCGGAGCCGCGCCGATGATGACGGCTTTCAAACCGTTGGGCGTCGCGGTGCTGTGCTTGAAGCGAACTGTTGCGTAGTGCAGCTTGACGATGATCTGTTCTTCGCGCGGGGCAGCGTAGTCGTTGTCTTTCAGCCATTGTGGGAGCTGTGATGCTCGACCGGCGGCGTCCACGAACAGGTCGGCGTCTTCAGTGCGTTCTGCTCCCGAACGGTCTCGCAGTTTGACGCCTGTGATCTTTCCGTTCTCAGCTCGGAAGCCAACGCCGATGGTGTCTTTGACGAACTCGATGTTGGAGATCTGCGTGACGCGTTTGGTGATGAAGCTTTCAGTAAACGGTCGCGTTGCGGCGATGACTCGAAGCTCACTTTCCTTTCGCCTCAGCTTGTTTCCGCCCGGACACCACTGCGCGTCGCCACACAGGTCGCCGTTGCTTGCGCCGGCGTCGATGATTTCTTTGAATATGCCGGGGAACATGCTCTCCAATGCAGCGACTCCGCGCGGTAGGAACGCGTGGACGTGTCGCCCCTGCGGCGCACCCTTGCGCGGTGCTTGATCGCCGAGATCTTTCTCACGATCGATGATGAAGACACGCTCGTAGTGATCCGAAAGCACACGCGCGGCAAGTAGGCCGGCGACGCTGCCGCCAAGGACCCAGGCATGGCCGGATTTCTTGTTGTTGCTATGCATGGTTTGTTCTCATTGCCGAGTGCCTTCCTAATTCTCCGGCCGACCAAGGGACCAGTTGGCTAGACTCGGGCGTAAGTCATTCTTGTTTTGCTGTTCCGCTGTTGCTGTTCATGGTTGGGGTGTCTGTTGCGCGGTACTCGGGGCTAGCGTTTTGTCGCTCTGGGCGGAAGCCATCCAGGTACCCCATTCGGTTGCCATCAGTGCCAATGGCAGGATTGCAAATAGCAATGTCCCGACCAGTTTGTTCGCAGCCGGATCGTTGTAGCCGGCGATTGCGAAGCCCCAGAAAAACAGTAGGGGCAACAGATTGCATGCGGATAGCAGGTCCAGGCACACTTTGCGACGAAAGAATGTTGAGTTGCTGAGGAACAGAAGTTCGACGGCCATAATGAACTCGAGAACGTACAACACCTGCGTCGCGATCATCTGCCACGGCGGGATGTTGTCGAGCAGCATTTTGCCTTTGACGATTTGGAACACGAATAGAACGTGGTAAGCAGCGATCACGATGTGGAAGCTGGCGAACACCCAACGCGAGCGTCCCGGTTCGAATGGTTCTCGTCTTCTGTTCCTCGCGATCTGTAGGGAGGCGAACTGAGCGGCCGTGCCGAGCAGTCCGTAGGTAATCAGAAAGAAGATGTCGTACGCCAGCTCGTGGCGCTGGGTGTCACGCGGGTAGTAGCCAGCGGTGAAAACGTCCTGGAACGCTTCCGCCAGACCGAACGGCAACCAGGACAGGCCAACCGTCTTCCAGATGATCGTGAACAACGTGATGTTGATCACGAAAATCGCGACCAGATATTCGAGGGGCCGGAAAGGGTCGAAGGTTCGTTTCGTGTTCATGGCTGAATGCCGCGCAATGGAGTATTTGAGTTGCGGAGCAACGACGCGAAGCGGCGAACACCGTAGCTAGAGTCGCAAGACTTCAGACGGACACTGGAAAACCGGACTCTTGCGAGTCCGGCTACCAGTGTTCGACCTGTTTCCTGCTTACATCATCATTCCGTCTGAACCGCCCGCCACTGCGGCGTCTTTGCCGATTGCCAAATCGCCGAAGACGGGGATCATTTCTTCGTCCATGCGGTCGCGGCGAGCCTGGTCTTCCGGGCTCAACATGGTGTTCGTCTTTTCGCCTGGAACGTGAGAGAACCAGTTCTGACCGCGGCATGATTCCAGTTGCTCTGGTGTCAGCTCACGAGTTGCCTGTTCGACGAGGTTGTCCAACCATTGTTCAAACATTGGGACGTTCTCTTCAATGTAATCGATGGTCTCGTCAGCAGTCCGCTTGTTGGCCAGTTCGATGTGCGTGTAAAGCACGTAAGGAACTTCGAACGGGTTGAGGAACTCGAACGAGTTGCGGTTGCCCTGAAGGCGGCCCCAGTCGCGGAACAACTGCTGAGCTTTGCCGTTAAGCGGCAAGTAACCTTTGCCCATGTCGAACAGCTGCTTGACCAGACCTGGTTTGGTCAGAATGTCCTGGAAGCACAGTTGAGCGAAGAACGCCCAGTAGATCGCCCAGTCCCAGAGGATCTTAGCGCTCATGATGTGGCAGCAGCCCCAGATGTCGTAGCTGTTGCGGTACAGGTCGACAAAACCTTCGTTGACCGCAAGGAACAGTGCATTCAGGTCTTCGGCGTAGTCGCGGGTCAGCGTTCCTTGCAGGTCGGAAGTGATCAAGGCTTCCGTCATCAGGTTGCCCATACAGATGAAGTCCGAACCCGGGCTGTAGAACGGGTCGGCGAATACGCCGGCTTCACCAATGCAAGTCCATCGTTCGTGCGAAAGAACCTGGTGCGACGAGTAGCTGTAGTTCTTGTAGCACAGGAAGTCGAGTGGCTCCTGGTCGCCCAGGTAGTCGGCAAGTTTCGGTTCGTGCTTCTGCAACCACTGGTACGCAAGTTCGTAGTTGCTCATGTTCTTGATCGGGTGCATCTCTTCAGATGCCACGATGCCGATGCTGGTGTTGCCTGATCCCAGAGGAATCAACCAAACCCAGTAACCAGCACCCATCAAGTGGTTCGTTGAGTAGAACCGAGTTCGCGTTGGCATGCGGTCGTGCCATTCTTCATTCTCAGGCGACACGAGGTCATCGACGTCGACACGCCCTTCGATTCGGAACCACGCTGCACTCGCGTTGTGACCGTTCGGAGTCTGTAGGCCCAGCTTGCGTTGCAGCATCCGCTTGCGACCGGTTCCATCCACAACCCAACGGCAGTTGATGGCGACTTCGCCGGTTGCATCTGACTTCACGACGACCTGGTGAGGAGAATCGTCTTCAGAAAGATTGATTTCCTTGACTGAATAGCCTTCGTACAAGTGCGCGCCTTGCTCGACGATCATTTCCCGCATGTCGTTTTCGAAGATACCGCGGTCGATCTGGTACGACGGAACTTCAGGGAATTCGATGGCTCCGAATTCTGGACGGTCTTCGAATGGTCCCTGAGTGTCGCCGAAGAAGAATCGCAGACCCAGTTTCGGCACGTGCTTCTTGGCGAAGTAATCGGACAGCTTCAGGCGATCGGCGAAATAGTGCGTGCCGACTTCGACAGATGACTCACCAACCTTCAAACACGAATCAGGAAACGGTCGTGTCTGTTGATCGAACAACGCGATCTTCAGGTTGGGGTGGTTCATACGTAGCTGACGGGCCAGCGTCAGGCCGGCCAGTCCCGCACCGCAAACGACGACGTCGTAGTAAGTGTTGTCGTCGGCTTTGTCTGGATAGAAGGATGACATGTCGTGTGAACTCCAGGTTGATGTTGAGGAGGTGGTTCTTACGTGCGAGGCCCGCGCACGGAGATTGAAGACTGAGATAACCGAAAGTGAATAATTAACTTAACGAAAACGCCCAAACTGCCTATATCTACATGGCGACTCGCATAGTCTGCGATTAGCTATCTGCGCACCGATAGCGCTGGTCGTTAGTAGTATTTGAACGACCTTGCTGCATAAGACGTTTCTTATTGTGAGCCACAGGTGACACACGGATTGAACATAGATGATTTGCAACTAAGACAATCTGTGTTTCATTGGTGGCTGATAAGTCCTTTGGTAGTTAGTCGTGGTTCTTGTGTATTGGCTTAGTAGTGCCGAGCAGCCAGCCGCCGGGGTAACCCCGTGCGGTCTGTTGGCTGCTGCGGTCAAACGATGTTGGCGTACATCCCTTTGAATGCCTGTTGGACGGCCAAGGGGAATGGTTCTGGAACCGGAGTTCCGCTTGGTGTTCTGCGGACCCAGCACACGTCCTGAGTTCCGACGCACAACTTTTCTTCGTTGCCCGCTTCGTCCACGCGGTAGTGCGTGAAGCGGAAGGTGGCAGCCGTTTCAGTCGTACGCGTGACGGCGAGTTCCGTGCGAATGAGATCGAACGGGAATCCGTCGCGGACGTGGTCGATGTGACAGTTCAACTGCACCAGTTCGCGAACGTTACCCAACGCGGTCATTTCGCGGACGAGTTGTGGAACGTGGTTGAACAGGAACTGATCGCTGGTTCGCCACTGCCAGTGAAAGTAGCGAGCGTAGTAGATGTTGGCGACAATGTTGGAGTCGTCCATGCAGGTCTTGAACGTTTCGCTGCCAAGCACCGTTCCGCCAGCGGCAGGCGTTATTGCTTCCAGTTTGCGTTGTTCCAGTTTGAGTCGCCCGAGGCTTTCCGGAAGTTCCGGCAGTGTGCCGCCCTGGCGAGGTGGTTCCATGGACTTGAACGCGTCGAACAGGAATTTTGGAAACGCTTCTTTGGTTGGTTCGCTGCGACCGTGCAGTTTGACCCACGTGGTTGCCTGACGGACTGTTGCCAGACGTTCCAAGCGTCCGTTTGGCGGTCGTCTGGCGAAGTCGCAACATAGAGTCACGGTGGCGTCGGTCATCTCTTCCATGAACAGGCGAGCGACAATCACGTCACCCATCATGGCTTCACCGACGACATCAATGTCGGTCCAGTTGGTGGCCATGCCTGTCAGTCCATCGGACAGCTTGATGACCATGTCGGGAACCAGATACAGCAATCCGTTTTCCCGCATCGATCCCATCCAGCCCAGGTACTGGGTGTGCTGGACATGCTTGCCTCGCATGGCACATTCTTTGAACGTGACACAGAAACGGTGTTCGAAGACGGCCTGATCGTTTGGTCCATCCCATTTGATGTGAGCCCGAACATTTTCAATGGCTCGTTCTTCACCGCGGGCAGCGACGTCGGTCCGCATGGACGGTTCGCCAGTCATGGGAGCGGGTGACGCTGGGACTGGGGCCGCTTCCATTTTCGGAGCTGCCATTGCGGGAGCCATCGGCGAGGACATCGCTGGCTGAGCCGACATTGGTTGTGAAGGCATCAGCAGTTGGCCTGAACCATTGCCGTTTGCCGATGGCATAGCAGGTTGCGGCATTGCTGGCTGAGCAGCCGTCATTCGATTGACCGGCATCGCGGGAGCCGCAGGCATTGCAGCAGCTGGAGCCGACTCCATCATCGGAGCCGCCATCGTGCTGTTCGTTGGAGCAACAACCGCCAGGATTCGAGCTGGCTTGCGGTGCAGAACAACAGGCGTCGTGATCAGGACCGAACCGTGGTCCAGCTGATCCGTGATGAACGCGACAGCTCCGTCTTTCGAAGCTCCCATTCGCAGGCTAACAGGAGCAGCATCGTCGGTTGCTTTTTGAGCTGCTTCGACAGCCGCCCAAATGCGAGTTCCCGCTTTGTTGATGCAGTCGCCGCCCGCCATCAGTTGTTCCAGCAGCGGAGCGTTATGCATTCCGACAAGTGCTTCCCACTGCTCGCGAGACCGTTCGGTGATCGGTGCCAAGTCGCAACCGGCAACGTGGGTGTTCGCGATGCACAGGCAGTAGTCGTCGTCGTGCGTCAGCGAGAGTTTGCAGACTGCATCGCTGGTGACGACCGGTCGGCCGCTGGCCATCAAATCGATCATCGGAGTGCCGTTAGCGTTGCCGTTTCGCTGCTGAAGCATGTGGACCGTCGCTTCCATCATTGGCTTTTCGGCGATGTGACGATCGTTCTTGCTCATGCCGTGTAATTGCAATCGCTTCAGATTCATGACTGGTGCTTTCGCTCCCAGATCGCTGAAGACAGACTTTGTTTGCTTAGCGAACAGATCGGAATCAAACGTTGCCAGGTCGGCGAGTTGTGTTGCCGTTGGGTACTCTTCCTTGATCGCGAGCACTTTGACTCGGTAGCCCGTCATGCGTTCGCGAACTTCGCCAAACGGGTCTTTCGCGACAACTTCGCAGACGTGTTCCTTGCCGACTTCGTCAGCGATTACGTGCAGTTGCGAAGTGACCAATCGCCGGTTCGCCTGTTCGCCGTCCTTCGCCGGTGAGAAGAATTCGATCTTCTCGATGCTTAGCGGCAGGCCGGTTTTCTGTGGGATGACGGCCTGAACGCTTTGCAGCAGCACATCGCGGAAGAACGGATCGCCCGTCATCAGCGGACCGCTGGTAATGCGTGGACCGAAGACGTTTCGGCCGGCACACGTGTGATTGCAGTGGCTGACGTCGAACGTCATCTTGCCTTCCTGCAACTGGTATGTATCGCCCCAGCGTTGGAATCGCGGGCCCTGGAACAGGATGCCCGTGTAGAGGTCGCGTTGTGGATCAAGGTCCAGCCGTTCGCCAATCATCTCCCGTTCGCGAGGTCCAGCGACTGGTGTGCCAAACACAACTTCGCAAGCGAAGTGGGCGAACTGGAACTGAGTTCGTTCTGTGCGGATGCCAACTTTGACGACCGTTTCGCCTGACATTGCACACGCCTCGGAGGCTTCGGCGGTGATCTCAAGTTGTACGTTGCCTTCCTGGCCGACGATGATTGGTCGGGACAGTTGGACGTTCTGAATGCGGACCAGCGTCGGTGATTCGTTCATCACGTGCGAGGCGACCTGCGACATGGCTTCCAGGCCAAACACGGCCGGGAACAAACAGGTTCCTTCGTAAATGTGGTCCAGCAGATACGGGTCGTCCTGATGCGAAAGAGTGCATCGCGTGGTCAGCGAAACGCCCGGCTGGAAGCTGGTAATGTTGTCGACGTAGCGGAGTTTTGCGCTGCACTTGTCGCGTCCGGCTGGTCGCCACGTGTCGATTTCGCCCAGAGCACCGGTGACGATCATTTGCGGATCGGCCAGGTCATGAGTCAACGCATGCATGAACCGAGCGACGCCTTCGTTTGGTGGAATCAGGCCAACGCCCATGCGACGCAGGGC
>JBGCDN010000448.1:0-5432 GCA_045105495.1 Planctomycetaceae bacterium | reverse complement strand
GAACACAGAGTGCACGGTCACATCTGCCGCCGGAAGGACCAAGAAGTGGAGTCACAGAGGCGAACTGCTGATGCAGGCGACAGGATCGCGGGACTTTATCGCAATGGCCTTTGTAGGCACACAGCTTGTAGCCGCCACAACGGACGGCCAGGTACTGCTGCTGGACGCAGGCACGCTGACAGTCTCTGGTCAGTTTGAACTCGAGGCCCCTGCCAGATCGCTCATAGCCCTGGCTGACGGGACGATCGCAATCGTAACCGCCGCCGGCGTCGAGGTCCGCGAGATGCCGGGGCAGCTAGTCGGCACTATCCCAAATCGAGCGGAAGACGCTTTAATAATTCACGCCGACCTGGATGAATTGACAGGCGAGGCGCTGACTGTGAGAGAGCGGGCTGTGAAAATACTTGGAGACGGCAACTGGGATGCGATGGCTCTTATTGAAGGCCGAAGCGAACTGGTCCTTGTTAACGCTGTCAGGGTCACGCTGTTCGACTCGAAGACCCTAGTCGAGAAGCGCAGCTTCCCGAGGGTCGCCAGCCCCGTTCGCGCGATAGCTGTGAATCAGGATGGTAGCCAACTGGCGGTTGCCTCACGGTCCTCGGCGATACAAATCTTTGACCTGGCTACGGGGAAGGAAACAGAGCTTAGTCGGAACGCGGTTGGCCAAGTCCGCGATGTTGCCTTCCTGGCAGATGGTTCGACACTGCTGGGAGTAACTGCGAACGACTTTCTTCTGAGGACCCAAGTAACAGATACCCCAACGACTGAAGTTATCGCTACGGCTATGTCTGAAGGCGGGCCTCGTAACTTGTTCTGGGTGACTGCGTCTCCTGATGTGTCGTCGCCGTTCTTCGAGGTTGGCGGCTATGGCAGAGGAGGGCGGACGCTGCAGAACGGCGATAAATTTGAGGTTCACGGACGGAATCCATACGAGCCACTCCACATCGGTAATGTTGGTGGCCCCTCTGAGAGCGGTGCCTGGTCACCCAACGCAAAGTGGCGATTCGTGGGTGCCCACATAGGCCAATTCACAGTCGAAGATCCAAGGACTGGCGAGCAGCATACCGACTTTAGCATGGGAATATCGCTTTGTTCTGCAGCGTTCTCCCCGGACAGCAACGAACTGGCAATGGCCAACGAACACGGTGGCCTGCTGGTGATCTCTCGCAAACAGGACGGACAGTCGCCATGGGGTCGGGTCGAGCGTGACGGCAGAGCCATTCGCGGGGGCAGCAAGAAAATTACAACTACCAAGATCGCGTGGAGCCCTGACGGGAGGTGGATCGTTTCCGTTCGCGATCGCGTGCCGGTCTTGCTGGATTCGAAGACTCTCGAGCCGGTGGCCAGGCTTTGGGGACCACGGCTCGTGTATCGTGAGAATGCTGCTGCGTTCGCCGCAGCATTCCGACCCGATGGTGAGGTCCTCGCCGCCGCGGCGAGTGACGGATCAGTGTCGTTTTGGGACATGTCAACAATGCCACCCACTCAAGCCCGCGAGACAATTCAGTTCTGGTGGGGCGGTATGATCAACAGTCTCAAGTACACGCCTGATGGTCGGCACCTGCTAACCGCAAATGGCAACGGAACCATCTACGTTTTGCGTCTAGCCGAGCCAGCCCATCGCTAGCTGCCATGGGCCCCACTGAGACTTGAAGACCGCAACGAAGTACACGATACGTGGTATGACTGCAGTCTGACCTCAATGGCACCACTGCTTAGTCAACTGCATTTGACTGCTTTGGGAGATACTCCAGGAGCCCCAAAGCTGCGAGTTCTTCCTGCAATTGCTGTTCAGTTGGCTCTTTCAGTGTCCGGGTGACCTCTGCCAATAGGAACTGAGCGAAACGGCTTCGAGCGCGGTGCAGTTGCGTTCTGATAGCGTTGGGTTTGAGAAGTTCGCCGGCCACCTGCTCCAGGCCAGCGGCTATTTTCTCCATGGAGTCGTTCGGCATGCTCGCCCGCAGTCGCAGCAGCTGACTCCCGATCGCTCCGGGCGTCTTGCGTTCCCATGCGTCCATAGCCCGCCACGTCATATCGAGCACATTGCCTCGCCAGGCAACAACCCATGCGTCCTCGTTGGGAGAGTCCTCAGCAAGAGACTCCGGCAGTGGTGACGCAGAACGGCGTTTCTCCTGTCGCCAGTGGTTTCGAGCAATGTTTCGGACAGCGGTCTTTAAGTAGTCTCGAAACCGACCGCGCTCCTGATCGGCTCCAGAGAAATCACCGTTCATTAAGCGAGCACAAACATCCTGCGTCAAATCCTGGCTGGCTGCTTCGTCTTTGACGATTGCTGCAACGTACCTGCTGATGGCTGGTAGGTAACGAACCACCAATGCGGCCCGGGCGGGAGCAGCGTGTACTGTCGTATCGCGGCAAGCCTCACGGATGAGAGACCAGTTCGTTTCTACAGCATCGAATCGATCCGCCGGTTTCTCTGGTTCTTGCATCCCGCCTCCGTCCCGTGATGGCCACGCAGTTCGTGCGAATGCCATTGTGTTCTGTCGGTCACAATCCAGCAACGGGAATCCCACTACAAGAAAAACGAACTTTGAGTGTAACGCGGCCGATAGTCGCGTGTACGGAACTGCGTCGCCGGGGGGCTCTCCTGCGATCCATCTGTACGAAGGGCTGAAAAATGCGGCGAATTAACCTCCGAGACTGGTTCAGCAGAAAAAATGTTCAGGCATTGTCACGTCGCGTGAGTCGACGGAGTAGGCGACAATCGCCGCAGTCTGAGCAGTTGGAAGATCGCACACTTTTGTCCGTCACCTCGATGTTCAACAGCGGAACCGGAGCGTTGTCTGTGACTGCAGACGCGGCGGACAACGTTGAGATCACGGCGGTCGGCGGGGAAGTAAAGATCAACGGAGCTGATCCGGACACGGGCACGGTCTTCGCGGAAGAAGTCGTCACCATCGATGTTTCAGCGACGGGGAATTTCTCGAATATCATCAACCTCGTTGGTGTGGATCCCGCTGTCTTCGGCGGCGTCTCAGGTGTGACGCTCGCGGGGGGAGCAGGCAACGATGAAATCACCGCGCCCCGCCTGGACAGCCTTGTGCGTGGCGAGGATGGAAACGACACGCTGCGGTCGGGCGATGGCGATGACACGATCGAGGGCGGTGATGGCAACGACTTGCTGTTGGTTGTGGATGGGTCAGATACATACCGCGGCGGAATCGGCAATGACACTTACGAATTCGTTTCTGGGACCCCAAGTGGTCTTGGAGTGAACATCATTGACGAGACCGCTGGCGGCACCGATGTCTTCGATTTCCAACAATTCAACGGTGTGACCTTCGATGCTGGGCAGTCTTCGCAGACGTTCGATTCTGGCTCCGATATCACTCTTGTCGGCGCTTCGTCGATTGAGGTTTTAAACGGTTCCCCGGGTGACGATTCACTGAGCGCTGGTGCTGGGGTCGATACGACGCTTCGCGGCGGTGGCGGAGACGACACGCTGACAGGGAACTCCGGTGCCGATTTTCTGGACGGCGGTGTCGAACAGGACTCGCTTCTGGGAGCAGGCGGCAACGACACGTACGTGATGCGTGGCGGCCAGCAGATTGTGGAAGAAGCAGGCGGTTCGGACACGCTGGACTTCTCGAATTTTCCTGTTGGCGTGACGATCGATCTGGATCACGTCGGTCAGCAAACTCTCAGTGGAACCAATACTCTGAACATCGCTGCGGGCGTTCTTGAGAACTTCGTCGGCACGACACAAGCCGACGACATTTCAGCTCTCCCTTTGGCTGGCATCGCGAATACTCGTTCGATTCTGGGCGGTGACCCAATTACCTCACCAGGAGACAGTCTCACGGTGGACTTCGGCGGCGCTGTCGCAGGGATAACGGTCACCGGCTTGCGTCGTGGGCGCGCCACCCGGTTTGGTGACTTTGGCGACATCACGTTCAGTGAACTCGAACATCCACAACCTGTCAATCAGGGGCACCTCAACCTGATCCTCGAACCGGACGACACCAACGGTCTGACTCTACGGCGAGATGGGGATGATGTCATCGTCGGCGGGAATGGAGATGACTACATTGATTTGGGAGCCGACACCCTGGATCGGATTACTTACCTCGGGACAGAGTCGGTCGACAACCACCTGACCGTCGATCTCACAAATGGCGCCGTGTCTCCGACCAATGGAATTCACATGGCCGGCGGCGATGGTGGGAACGATCTGCTGACGATCATCGACGGAGGCACACATGAACTGATCTATTCGCCCGACGCTGAGGTTTTCGGAAACGGTGCGATTGCCGCGAGCCCCCCTGGGGGATTATCGCTGACGTTCGAGGGCTTGGAACCGGTTGAGATCATTGGGCTGTCGAGTTCTGTTCTGCGAACGGAACTGCCGAACGCAGATGACACAATCACGATCGCAGACGGGCTGACTTTTTCCGGCGACCCTGCCATGGTGATTAGCGGGACCACCGATGGCGTTGGTTTTGAACAAGCTGTCCTGCGGAACGTGGGCCTGGTCATTCTGGACACGCAGATCGTCGACGGTGATGACACAGTCACGATTGAGAAAACGGACTCGCTGCACGGAATCGAGCAGTTGCAAGTGCTAACCGGGACAAGCGGTAACGATGTTGTTCGCATGATGGACAAGGCGATCACGCTTGGGGTTGGGCTGGAGGTGGCGGACACAACGGTGGAGGCTAGCGGGACCATTGGCGGTTCGGTTCAGTTGACCCGTTCAAGCCTTGCACCCGGGAGCGGGCCCGGGCAACTCAGCACCGGCGACCTGGCTACCGTCGGCAGTTCGGAGCTTCAGTTCCAAATAGACGGCACAGTACCCGGTGTCGATTATCAGCAACTGATGGTGACCGGCACGGTCACGCTAAGCACAGCGGTTCCGACTGTGAGCCTGAATGTGTCCGGAGCCCTTGCTGCCCCGCCAACCAATCCGCTTGTGATCGTTGCCAACGACGGGACAGACGCGATTGGCGGCCAGTTCTCCGGGCTACCCGAAGGGGCATTGGTGTCAGTTAACGGGATCCGATTGGCCCTCAGCTACGTTGGCGGAGATGGCAACGACATCACACTTGCTGCGCCTCCGGCACCGAATGAGGTTTACGTTGATGATGACCTGTCCGGCACAACGCCCGGTACCAACATTCCCGATGCGAACCCGGATGCTCCGGGCAATCAGCCCGGGACATTTGGTCTGGACGTTTTCGCGACGATCACTGAGGGAGTGGCTGCCGTGGCTTCGGGTGGAACCGTTCACATTGTCGGCGGAACATACATCGAGGACATCACGATCACGAAGTCACTGATTCTGGACGGAACCAGCCGCAATCGCCGCGACGTGCGGATCGGTGGCGATGGTATCTCAATCGAGGCCGGTGGTGACGGAGTCACGCTGCGTGACCTGCGAGTGACCACGGAGTTGCGGGCTGATTCCGTGGTTGCTC
>JBGCDN010000447.1:0-7223 GCA_045105495.1 Planctomycetaceae bacterium | reverse complement strand
TCACCATCCTTAACCAGGGGACCCCTTCCTTAAGGAGTTATGTGGCGCGGGCAACTTTGATCTCAGCCACATTCGTAACAACTCTTTTGGTTAATGGTACTGAGACCACCGAGAAAAGAATTAGAGAATCCGGACGTCGATGAATACATCCTCGACGAAGTTTGGGACGAGATTGCAGAGGAGGACCTAGGCGAGGACCTTGAGGGCGAGTAATGCCTCGGCCTGACAACTCTCGGCTAGTATGCAGTCGGATACGAGCTTTCGCGACTTCCACCTTGCGACATGGCAGCATACTCGGCGCTCAACTCTGCTACTCGTTTGGGATGGTCCATTCGGTTCCTTCTGGTGCGGCAGCCACTTCGGCAGCGATTTCGTCGTAGGCGGCCTGAGAAATCACAGTACCGTATGGATCAGGTCGGCCGGCCAAAACTGCTTGATAGATCTTGCTCAATTCGTCCGAGTTGAGCTCTCCAGGAGTTTCGAGTTCTAATCCCATTCGATCTCACTCCCGCCCGAGAAGAACCCGTCCATGTTGGCCACGACCGCCCTCAAGTCTTCTTCAGTCTTGATGGGGGTCACATCAGTGGAAAAGTTCACATCTTCCGGATCGTATTCGACCCACTTTCCATCTCCGTGGTAGATCTCAACGACCTTAGCGCTCTTCCATCTGTAAAGCGCATCTCTGTCCGTTCCGTACATCCATCCGCTCGGAAATTCGACAAACCCAAAACATTTCATATCAAACCCCTTTCGCGGGAGAAGTAGGCCCTCCACTATTAATGGCTCATTTTGGTGCAAATCTTGTCGCAATTTCGGCCACCATTTGCCTCGAAGAGGTTGGCTCGGCTTTTACACTTCGCAATCACTGAGCTCGTCTGCGGTTGTTCCCCGTGTTACTTCGTCCGATCCCGGCTCGATTCACTGATGCTCAATGTCTGCCAAACATCGATCGAGCTTCTCGCGGAGACGTCGTTCTTCATGGTTCTGGTTTTGAAACCAATCGGTTGACCAGATTCTATGGATTTCCCATCCACGATCGCGAATGATCTGTTCTCGCAAACGGTCCCTATCACGCGCCGACTTCGAGGAATGATAAGTCGCTCCGTCGCACTCAATCGCAAGAATGAAGTCTGTCTTGCTGTTGGGGCTGAGTACACCGATATCGATAAAATATCCCGCGACTCCAACCTGGGGAACTGTTTCTAGACCAAGACTCTGCACCACTCTGGATACCGATATCTCAAAATCGGATTCCGGTTCTCTCGCTGAAAAATGCACCCGATCTGGTAGACTTCCGGTGGAGGCAAAATCGAGATAGTCTCTCATCGCATTCACGCCTCTGCTCTTACCCGGACCTCCTCCGATATCCGATGGATGCATAGACGCGAAGACTTCGATTCGCCTGCGAGCCCTTGTAACCAAGACATTGAGGCGCCGCCAACCAACTTCGCTCACCATTGGCCCAAAACGCTTAAATACCTTTCCTGTTTCCGGATCAGGACCATAGGTGAATGAGATGAACATCACATCTCTCTCATCTCCCTGTAGGTTCTCAAGATTCTTGACAAACAGTGGCTCAGATGAAGCGTTCAAGTCCTCCAACGCCGATCGCGCCAGCGGGTCGCTCTCGCATTTTTGTTCGAACAGTTCGCGGATCAGGGCACTTTGTTTAATGTTAAAGGTGCCTACGCCCAAAGACTCGTTCGTCCCAGACTTAAGGTGCTGCACCATAGCATTTGCGACGGCCTCTGCTTCGACGCAATTCTCACCCTTGTTGAAGTGGGCATTTTCGATGTAATGATGCACGGTTCCCAGCTTTCCGCCGTCGGACTTAGCAGAAGGGAAGACGACAAGATCGGACTCGTAGAACTGGGAGTTTGAAAATTGGATTAGGCTCTCGTGCTTACTTCGATAATGCCAACGCAACCGTCGAACTGGTTGAAAGCATTTCATTGACGCCTCCAGGATAGACTCGGTATTGTCGAGCTGAGTTGCCTCTTCGTCGTCAACCTCGTCGGACGCTTTGTCGAAGAACGAGGTCGGTGGCATCTGTTTGGGGTCACCGACAACTACGAGTTGCTTGGCTCTCAAGACCGCCCCCAAAGCGTCTTCCGGCTTAATTTGCGATGCCTCATCCATGATCACTAGGTCAAATTGCTTTGAACCCGTGTCCAGGTACTGAGCTACGGAAAGCGGGCTCATCATGAAGCAAGGCTTCAGCTCGCGAACCGATTTACTTGCTCTTGCGAATAGATCACGAATCCGAATGTGACGCTTCTGTTTGTTCACCTCGTGGTAGATCAGTGACATTTCAGTCAGCTCACCTACGCGACCTTTGCTATTCCCACGCGGACCAACACGCTTAGCAGCCTTACCGGCGATGTAGGTATTGTTTACGTCGATCAGTGCACGATCTTGCTCAGCAAAGTCAGACCTCACTTGACCAAGCTGATGACGGGAAAAGTCATTCAATTCTGGCGCACTCTGTTGCACACGATCCGCGACTGCTTCAAGGACTGCTAATTCATAAGCGGCAGGTAGTTGGTTATGCGAAAACTGGCTACTATTGACGCCTTCGATAACACCCAGAATTCCTAGTGATCTGCATCGTTCTCGTAGCCTAGAGGATTCAATCCAAACCGGGAGTGACTCCATGCTCCCGAGTAGCAGTTCGATCTGCTCTAGGCATGCCATGTCAGTATCAATTGATTCTTCGTAATTGAGCCAACTCGGCGCTGATTCTCCGACAGCCTCAAACCAGCTTCGTCGCTTTGTCCATTCCTTTGTTGCGCTACCCAGATCCTTGTATACCTGTACCAGCGGCGCCAACGAAGCAGGTCCGTGCCCCATACAAATCCTCTGGAAACACTCGGGAGGTAAGTCTGCTTCTGCGAGCTTTTGAACCCATGCTGCGGCAGATTGTAGCGCTTGGCTATCCTCCTTGTTATGCTCCAGCGAAGGCAATAGTTTCTTCCAGTGCGGAAGTGCTGCTGACGAAATTTCGCGCTCGCTCTTTTCCAATACCTCAGCGTACTCTCGCAGGTCACAGATAGTGGCCTCGGCGTTTGCGTTAAACAAAATGCCACACTGGAGGAAACTATTTATGGAAGTCTCCAAAGTCGACAAGTGCGTCTTGACATCGTCAAGTGGCATGCTGGTTAGCTCGTCCGTTTTCAGGCCGAGATTCCGAAGATGTGGGTGATTCGAAACCCATGAGACGAACTCTTCACGCTGGCGAGTTACTGTCTTACTGCGCAGCTCTTCACTGCTTTTGTCGCGAATTTCAAGCAGTTCATCACATGCTTCGTAGTCGAGACCAAACTTCGTCGCCGTAGCGGTCCAGTCTCTCAGCGTTCTTAGTCGCTCCCAATCAGTATCCAGTCCATCAAAGAGCTCTCCAAAGATATTTCTGAACGCAGAGTTCTCCCGGAACTCGTGCGCGTCTCGCTCAAGCGATTCTAAATCCTCAAGAGCTTGGAGCCACTGCCGCAGCGACATCCTTCTTGCTGGGTTCCAGAATTGTGAAAGTTTGTATTTCGCTTTCCGATATCTGCTGCTGAGCCAAGGCAACCAATGCGTTGCAAATGGGCGAAGCTCGCGCATTAGTCGCGTGATTTCCGCTCGGGCAGGCACGCTTGGAAGATGGAAAGAGTCCTCGACTCTCTCGCGTTTACTCACGAGTAACCTGGAGTGCTCGGAGGCAGCTCGATGCTGGCGACTAAACTCCCCGAGAAAATACTCGGGCTTTAGATTCGTGCCTCCTGAAACAATAGGGTGACGCAACAACTGGTGCTTCTTCTCCGCTAGCTGATAGTCGTCCAGTGTCTTCACAGGGCCGAGTTGCCTGCCGTCCAACTTCTCTGCAATCTCAATAATACTGTTCAAACGTTCGGCGGCAGTCTTCAACCACTCTCGTGATGCTTTGGCTTCTTGAATGGAGAGGGTTGGCGACAGCATGTTCAGTTGGACAAGTGCGTGCTTCCATGGCGAAATTTGTCGGAGCGCTTCATCTCTTGGACAGCTGATTCTGCTGTCAATGAGTTCGCGTGCCACCATCCTTTCGTGTAGTTCACCGCAAAGAGCAATGGTCTCTCCACGAGCACTTTGGTTTGATAACATTGGCAGATGCTCAGGCGATAGCGCGAGCTCCTCGGTCGACAATGCCTGGAGACAGTCGCCCCATGGGACATTTCTATCGTGAACATACGCTGGAGATAGGCCGTAGTCCTCCTCCAGCATGGCATAGCACTGCCGAATCGTAATCGCTTCGGCTTTCATAAGTTCAAGAGTGTTTGCGACCAACTCCGAGTCATTTGGCTTCAAGGAGTATGCGTTGAAGCCCTTCCACTCCCCACCATCCGAGTTATCCAGTTCATCCATTGAATCAGCGAAGGACTGCAATGCTTGCTTCCGGGTCTCAAACTCCTCCTGATTGACGTCAGGTTGTATCTTGTGTTCTCGCAGTCTCGGAACTCCTTCCGACCGGAGTCGAACAATCCTCCAGAAAACCTCGTATGCCGGAGTCCCATACGGACCGGCCGGTTCACTGCTGGCGGCAAGATATCGCGCCAGCGTCTCACGGTATTGGTAGAGTCTTTTCTTTCGCTGCTCGATATCCAAAACGTTCGCGTAGGTGGATTCCAGTCTGTTGCGCAGCGACTCAAACACAGTTCGAGAGTTTGCGGCTTCGCTGTGCAGTTCCAAGCAAAACCCGTCAAGCTTGAGCTTCGCCAGTCGGTCCTGCACTACCTTCAAAGCCGCCAACTTCTCAGCCACGAACAGGACAGACTTTCCCTGATGTATTGCGTTCGCGATCGCATTAGTGATTGTTTGAGATTTGCCAGATCCTGGTGGTCCCTCGATCACGAGGCTCTTGCCACTCGCAATGTCAACTAGTGCGGAGTGTTGCGAGCTGTCTGCATCGGAAACAAGCAGAATCTGGTTTGCCTCGTGATCATCGTCGATCTCATAGTCTGTCGCGTAAAGTGAAGTGGCGTCATCGCTATCTGCGCCGCAGACAATTGACTCTACGATTGAACCATCAAGATTGTCGGCCCCTGCCCACAGCTCAGGGGCCAGGTCCAAGTACATTAGTAGTTTGTGGAAAGAGAAAAACCCGAGTAACGCTTGTCGCTTTACCTGCCAGCCGTCTTTCCCGTTGATCAGTTGTTCGACGAGGTCGAAGTACGCTTCCGGATTAGTGTCCTGATCGAACTCCGGCAACAAATAGCCAAAGTCTCGTTCAAGCCGCTTCTGCAAACTGAGATTGAACTTGATGTCTTCCTCACTCCAACGAACGGAGTAGGCGTATTGCCCTCTCCTCTTGTCAAAATACTTGTCAATGAAAACAGGAATGAGAATCAACGGCGAGCTTTTGTAGGCCTCGCTTGCATCACTCTCCTTCCAGCTCAGCAACCCAATAGCCAGGTGCAAGTAATTGACACCTGTTTCTTGAATCGCGCTGTTTGCTTGGTTCTGAATGTACTTCAAGACCGAATCCAGCCGCTCTGGCGCTAGATTTGTCTGCAGCCGATCGTCTTGATGTCGCTTTTCAGGCGATTCCGAAGAAACGGCTAGCTCGATTGGAAGTGTCTCGAACTCACCTTCGCTGATCTCATTCGCCGGCGAGAATTTGAAGATCTTCTGCTGTGCAACCAAACGATCGAAAATCTGATTGGGAAGTTCATCAACAATCTGGAGTGTTCTTCGCTTCGTCTTCCTGTAGTTAAGAAGCGGATTGCGATTGGTTAGATCAAGTAACTTCTCGCGAAGTCGATTGAGCTCGCTGGAAACATCTAGGGACATCGGGCTACCAGGTTGATGCTGGACTCAGGAACGGACGCACGGCTGGGGTTGCCCAGTCAAACGTGCTTTAATAAAGGGCTGGAAAGCAAAATGCGGAAGAACTCACATTTTCGTTGATCGCTTCGATGACATCGCCTCGGTCGAAAGCTGGTAGCGGACATCTAATACGGCTTACGCCGCCAAAGCCTTTGAACGGATATCATCAAGCAATTCCGTGAAGGAGCTTGTGGCTAATTCTTGTCAGTGGCTAGCCAATACGAAGGTTTGAACAGCTAGTTGTATAACTCTCAAATATCAGCATTCTACTTCGTTATCGTTGCCTGCGTTCTCTCAGCGGGTTGATGACGAACTGACGTGCTTCGGGTTGCCGCATCCCCAAGCGGACACGATGTCCGGTCAACCTATCGATCTAGCGGACACGATGTCGGCTAGAGCCGACCGCCCCAGCCGCCCCACTTTCTGCGAAGGAAGTAATTGCCCTAACTCGTTTCATAGTAATTGGATCCCGTGTGCCCACCCCTACTGATTGGGATGGATGGAATTCGTCAGGAGGCCGAAATCGTATCCGCCGAACCTCTTATCACTAGGTGACAAGCGCATAAAGGCAGGGGACAATCTCGGATCCGGTTTTCTCGCACCTGCCCCTAACGCCCGCCTTAACATGACGACGCCCGCCAACTTCTCCCAGACCGCAGCCTACATCTGGTCGCTAGCAGACCTTCTCCGTGGTGATTTCAAGCAATCGCAATACGGTCGAGTGATTCTACCGTTCACGATCCTCAGACGCTTAGAATGCGTGCTGGAGGGCACGAAATCGAAGGTTCTAGCTCAAGCTGAGAAGCTCGCAGGCAACAAAGCTCTTGAAGAAGAAGCCAGAGAGAAATTCCTGATCAAGTCGGCTGGCCAATCTTTCTACAACACGTCAGCGATGGACATGTCCAAGCTGGGCAGCAGCGACATCAAATCCAACCTGACCAGCTACGTCGACAGTTTCTCCAAAGATGCTCGTGAGATCTTCGAGCACTTCAAGTTCGCCGAATTCATCGCCCAGCTTGACGACGCCAACCTGCTCTACAAAGTCGTCCAAAAAGTCGCACAGACCGACCTCAGCCCGGCAGCCATCAGCAACCACGACATGGGCCTGGTCTTTGAAGAACTCATCCGGCGCTTCGCCGAATCCAGCAACGAAACCGCTGGAGAACACTTCACGCCCCGCGACATCGTCCGCCTGACCACCAGCTTGGTCTTCATGGAAGACGACGACGCCCTGACCGAACCGGGCATCATTCGCACCATCTACGTCCCCGCCGCCGGAACGGGCGGGTTTCTATCCAGCGGCATGGAATACGTCCACGAACTGAACCCCGAAGCCGTCATGCGAGCCTTTGGGCAGGAACTGAACCCCGAAAGCTACGCCA
>JBGCDN010000446.1:0-7944 GCA_045105495.1 Planctomycetaceae bacterium | reverse complement strand
AAGTCATGGCCCTGCCAATCTACCCTGAGCTGCCAGCCGAACATCAGGAACGAGTCGTCGAGGGAATCGCACGAGCACTCGGACGGGTTCCAGCTGGAAAATCAAAAACCACGTTTCCAGTTCAGGCTCAACGAGCCGCGTAGCTTACCGGCAAGATCCGCCACTCAAGAGCCGCCGCGCCGCAATCCAGCTGCGCGGCGTTGACATAGTCGTGGATCGCCCGCCGATCCCACGCCTCGCGGGGGCTAACATGGTCAGCTTCGGACTACAGCACGTAAGCTGAACCGAGCTCTTACAGTCCGTTGAATGAGGTTGCACGACTTTCCGAGCCGTGGAAAATCCTCGCAAAAACTACTCGGAGGGCTGTGAATAAACCAGATTGCGTGGCCGGGGCTGGACTGAGCCAGCGAAGGAAGCCCCGGAATCACCGGGGTTTCGCTCGTTCCTCGCTCCAACCCCGGCCACCCAACGTCATGTCCCCCAATTTATTCACAGCCTCGGAAAGTCGTCCTACTTTCTTTCCAACAGACTGCTAGCGGGGTAGCGGCACGACTTGGAACAGCGGAGCGATCCGCGCACCGTGCAGATAGCGCGTAGTCAAACTGGCTACAGATCGCACGTGACTCTGCGGGTTAGTAAAACTCAAACGGCACGCCACCGCTCTATCCGCACGCCGTCGCCACAATGTTGTTGCTGAAGTATGCCGACGACGTAGCATTGGTTCGTCTCATCTTCTCGGCCCTCAAACCCCGCCAAAGCCGAACCAATGCGAGCCCTTCTACTTCTTGCGATCTGCCTGCCCGTCGTCTCAGCGCAGGACACCCCGCCTCAGATTACCGAACAACAGCGTCGCCGCACTGCAGTGACTCTCAACTACTGCCGCGCATCGTTGTCGAGAATTCGACGGTATCCGTCCAAGAGAGTTCTTGTTGAAGAACAGGAACGGATTCTTAACAACCTGGACCTCAACGCGATTCGTGATGAAGAAGTCATCAACCTCTATTCCGCTGTGCTCGACGAGATCAATCAAACGCAGATCCTCGAGACCGAACGAAGAGTCATACACGAGCGAACTCGACGCGGCATGCAACGAACGCTTGGTGCGAACCTGTTCGTCATCGGAGCCCACGCTGCGACTGGTCAGCTTGGCAACGCCATCCAATCCGGAGCCAACAGCTGGTGGGACTACCGAAATGCATCGATGGACCGTGAAGTCCAGTCATGGGCCGTCGAGAAAAGCAGGCTCACCGGCATCGTCGATCGATCCAGTCGATTTCTCGATGCCGCATGGAAGCTATCTCGCAGGAATGAAATTCCCGACCGCTGGCTGGTTCGAACCGACGATTTGATTCGACTTCAAACCACGATGCAGGAAAACGACCCGGCTGTTCGACTTCGAGTACTCAACCGCATGTCGCGGTTCATGGAGGCTTACCCGCCGTATTGGTACTACGTCGCCAGAACCCAGCAACAGATGGGCCGACTGCAGGAAGCCGCAAAGACATTCAGACAGCTGGTTGACCTTGGCAACGGTCACTTCCGCAAAGACGACATGCTGGCCGCCGGCACCGCAAACCTCGCGATGATCGAAGAATATCTAGAATCACCTTCCGCGACGCGAACCGCTAAGAAGGCACTCGAATACTCCACAGACTCCTGGGAAGTAAACCTCACCTGCGCGTGGGTTCTGAATCGACACAGCGAACATACGGACGCAGAAGATGCAATCCTGCGAAACCTTGATGTTGAACTCGAAGAGCACCAGAGTTCTATCGCACTGACATCACTGTATTACCACACCGGCAATTCCACACAGCTTGCGAAACTGCTTTCCGACGAGAAACTTGTCGCCCGGATTCCGATTCCGGGCCTGCTGCTTTCGGCGACACTCTTGGAGAACGACAAGTTCCCCGCTGCGGCGAGACGTCGTGTCGCAAGTTCCATCCGCGTCGATACAGACAGACGATTTGGCAGAGAATCGTTGGTGGTTTATTCGGCTCCTGATTGGAAACTGGGCGACGCTCGACTGGCCATGCAAATCGGTGAGAACCAACTCGACCCACCTCTCATCACCACGAACCCGCGCGGCGCGGAAGCTCGATTCGCGGGGCGACTTGAGGGTGACGCAAGCACGTTCCAGGTGACACTGACCTATCCCAACACGCCCGCCATCCGACTGCACTTTGCAACCGTTGAACGCAGAGGTGGACGACCGACGGTAGATCTTCTGAAAACCACAGATCGACCGATTACAATCACCGCAGTCGAGGTCGGCAAGAAACGACTTAGCATGCAGTTCGCTCCCACTGTCAGGCGGTAGCGGTCTCCAAGACGAGTGATTCACCCGCGAAACCAACGTAGGACCTCAAAACGCCGCCCGTCAACCACCTAGCTTGCCCATATTTCGCGTTCTCAAATCTCGTCTGGCTGAGTTTCGCCAATCGGTTCTATATTCCCTCATCGAGAGCCAGGGATCGGTTCTCTTCACAATGTAGCAATGGACTGCTGTCATGCGCTGGCCCGTGACTGGTGCGCTTCTGGTGTGCTTTCTGGTGGGATGCCAGAACAAAAAGATCGTCGACGCGAACCCGGTTCTCGGTCCGCCACCACCTCGAACAAGTCTCGAGAACGGCGCGACCGCACGCGCGAATAATTCTGAACTGGTACAGGTATCAGGTGAGGTCGGGCAGAACACCCGGCTCATTGATGAACTCGATGAGCGTGTTGTAGCCCGGGTCGGAGGTGAACCGGTTTTTGCCGCAGACGTTCTACGTCCGTTCCGACCATTCATCGAAACACAAAAAGCTGCGATACTCGAACAAGCACCAGTCGATCAGCGAGCCATGGCGCTGCAGCAGATGGACGGCGAAGTCAAAACGCTACTCGATCGAGCTCTCTCAGATTACCTCGATCGCGAAGTGGTTCTGCAGTCCATCGACCGCACCTTGAAGCAAGAACAAATCGACGGCATTCAGGAACAGATCGACATCCTGTTCGACGAACGCGTCGACGCCATCGTTCGCGCGTCTGGCATGTCTTCAAAAGCCGAACTCGAAGACCTGATGCAACGGCCGCGAGATCCCGCATTCGAAAAAATGGCTCTGGCGTGGCGTGAGGGAATGGGAACCGCTCCCGGAACATCACTTTCCGAAGCACGCGACGCTTTCGCCAAGATGGCCATGGCCGCCGAGTTCCTGCGAGCTCGCGCGAAAGAACCAGCGAACATCGATCGGTCCACGTTACTCGCCCACTACGAAGAGCACGCCACAGAATACGACATACCGCTTGAAATCAAGTGGCAGCAAATTGTCATCGACCGAGGATTTGACGAAGAGGAAGCCATCGAAAAGATGCAGAAGGCTCTACGTCGCCTTCGCAATGGTGAAGACTTTGGAGCCATCGCGAAGGAAATTTCGTCAGGGCCAACGGCAGACGACAATGGCATCCGTGATTGGATGGAAGCTGGTTCGCTGGTGGATAGTGAAATCGAAAGTACACTCTTCGAAATGAAGCCCGGCGACGTCAGCGATGTGTTCAAACGAGACGATCGCTACGAACTGGTTCGTGTTGTTGAACGACGTGGTGGCTTTCGAAAATCGTTCGCCAAAATGCAATCAGAAATCCGCCAGAAACTTCTGACTGACATGCAAGCCGACGCACGACGTGACGCTCTCGAAAAGCTACGAAACGAGAGCGACGTAATCGTATTGTGGAAGAACGAGAAGGGCGACAGCCTGTAAGACGCCCTGCGAAGCGAGAGCTTCTCGCAACTCAGTTCCGTTGTGTCGTAGATGAGACCACGAATCCCAACCCCCGACGCGACTCAGGATTCGTAGCCTCATCCACACGACCGCGCCCCCCCGAAGTACGACGTGTCCGGAACCTTGCGTTGGAGTGTCGCCACTCTGTCTGCTCCGATTTCTTTGAGACAACATTCCTGCATGCCGCCGTAGCGTTGTGCATTGCATGTCTGGATTGGCATACTGTTTCAACACAAATGAACCACCGCACGGCTTCAGCTGGAATAGGAGAATACAATCGTGAACAAGACCGTTAACGCAGCAATGATTGGACTTGGGTTTGGTGCCGAGTTCATTCCCATCTACCAATCGCATCCGAATGCAAACGTAACGGCCATCTGCAGGCGCAACGAAGAAGAACTCCATAAGTGCGGCGACCAGTTTGGCATCGATAAGCGATACACCAGCTACGACGATGTGCTGGCAGATCCAGACATCGACTTCGTGCATATCAACAGCCCGATTCCCGATCACGCGTCGATGTCACTGAAGGCTTTGGATGCTGGCAAGCATGTCATGTGTACCGTCCCGATGGCAACAACCATCGATGAGTGCCGACAAATTGTTGAGAAGGTCAAAGCTACCGGCCTCAAATACATGATGGCAGAAACCGTCGTGTACGCTCGCGAGTATTTATTCATCAAAGAGCTGTACGAGAAAGGCGAACTCGGCAAAATTCAACACCTCGCCGCATCACACCCACAGGACATGGACGGCTGGCCGAGCTATTGGGAAGAGATGATTCCCATGCACTACGCAACGCACGTCGTGAGCCCATGCCTTGGCCTGGTAGATGGTCTCGCGGAATACGTCAGCTGCTTCGGGTCCGGA
Organism: Planctomycetaceae bacterium; assembly: GCA_045105495.1. Classification (GTDB taxonomy): domain Bacteria; phylum Planctomycetota; class Planctomycetia; order Planctomycetales; family Planctomycetaceae; genus CAYNWT01. The sequence goes on along the minus strand of JBGCDN010000446.1, from coordinate 3,313 downwards.
ACCGTTCGTGACGACATCGCGCAGAAGTCCGGTAATAAGTTCGCAGTCGAATCGTGTCACATCAAAGTGAAAGACAGCGACCTGACGGCTCACATCTGGCGTTTCTTGTACGACGTGGCGCGGCAGTATCGCGAGAGCTTCGACGTGTACGGCACCAAGAAGAGCTTCGAGTGGACGCTTGTAGAAAACGAACCTCACGTACTGCACACAGCCAAGAAGCAGGAGCACGAAATCCCAGAGAAGATCGAAGTTCCGGACTTCGCCCATCTTCTTCCTGAAGAGATTCAAAAGTTTACGCTACCAGCGGAGATCCACGACGCCGAACATCTGTCGTTCGTACAGGGCGGTGGTCACGGCGGTTCACATCCACACCTTGTGCATGAGTTCGTGTCATCCCTTATCGAAGACCGCGATCCACTGCCAAACGCCGTGACGAGTGCCAACTGGACCTGCGTCGGCATCTGCGCTCATGAGTCTGCTGAGAAGGGTGGCGAACGCGTGAACCTTCCCGAGTTCACACTTGGTTAGCAGAGCGTTGAAGAATGTAGCACGACTTTCCGAGTCGTTGAAAAGCCTCGCAAAAAAAGACTGGAGAGTCCGTGCTGCATCGTTCTTCAACAGGCTGTTAGACCAGTGTGAAGCGTCTGGTTGACTTCGAAGGTTGAAAAGGGCGGATCGCCTACTTGGTTTTCTCGTCCGCCTTCTTTCGGAACATGACTTCAACATCTGCCGTCACAAGCTTGCCTTTGTACTCGCCCTTCGCGGGCAAGGTCCGTCGCATAATTCCGTCGCCGCCACGGGACCATGCCGAACCGTAGCCAACCAACAACGTGTAATTCGCGGTTAGCTTGAGCTCGTCGCCATCGAACTTGTGGACCACCGGCGACACACCGTACTGGGTCTTCAATCTGGTTCGATCTTCCGCTGCGGTTAATCCAACCTTCCCAATGACAACACGCTCACCCGGTCCCAGGTGAAACCGCACGATTGGCGAGACACCCGAATAGAATACGCCGTTCACTGGTGCCGGTTTCTTGTTTGGCAGGCGTACGTGAGTCTGCACGTTCTGGACGACGTCGTGCGTTGCTAGTCGAATTGGCTTCTGACCTGCGTTCTCAATGACCAGGTAAATATAGACAACCTGCTCAACTTCAGTAGTTGCCAACTCGACCGGCACAGCCGCCATGCGCAGGCCATCTACAACTTCTCCCCAAACCGCATCGGCGATCGTTTTGGGAAGCGGCGGTTTGACATCCTTCGCCCTCTGATACTCCGAATCAGGAATCTCTGCAATCAGCGATTCAATTCGCTGTGCGACCCTGGCGAGCTTCGACTCGAATCTTGCAAACTGCTCTGGCTTCGTGTGCTTATTCAGGTGATCGCGGTACTTCGTGACGATGCGAGTGACCTCGTTGTGATTGTTCTCAAGTGTGTGGCCTTCGACATCAAGCTCTGTCATTCGGAAGAGAACCAGGAAAGCTCGTCGAGCCAAAGACGGGTCGCCCGTCCGAAGCATCAAACTCAACCGGTTGGGAACGTCGTACGCGTTACCATCTTTGATTCGCTTGATCATGTCAGCTTCAAGCTTCAGCACTTTGAAGGGATGACCTTCAATCGGTCCGAACAATTTCTCCGTCTTCGGGTCTCGCCGGTTCGATCGATAGTTGATGTAAAACCGTTCGGTCCCAGCCGGGAAGTAAAGGAACGCCGAATCGTCTTGCCGTGGCAGAAGCGGCATCTTAAAAACGGTCTTCCGCCATTTCTTCCTGCCGCGACTGTCGGGCGAAGGTTCAAAGAATTCGGGGACCTTACTCTGGTGCGTCACCGGCACTCTGTTCAAGTCTATACCGCGAATGGTCGGCAGGTCCGAATCAAACGGAACCACAAGTAGCATTGTGGCGATTGCAAGCATGTCGCTGTCCCTGGTTGCTGAGTACGCCCGTAGTACGAGGCAGCGTAACACGGCTCGTCGACAAAACCGACACCGACGCTGAATTCAGGCCAACAAGGCACTACACTACTTAGTTCACTTCAGCAGGAGAGACGGATGTTGGGTTCACGCCAGTTACTACTAATCCTTATCGCGATTGCAACTGCAACCTCCGCAAACGCGAAGGACCTGCGAGTGCTCTTCCTTGGCGACAACGGGCATCACCAACCGCGCGTTCGGTTCGCCCAACTGGAACCGGTCCTGCGTGGCAAGGGCATCAAGATTGACTACACAGACAACGTCGCCGATCTGAACGCAGAAACTCTCTCCGCTTACGACGCCGTCGCGCTATACGCGAATATTGATCGAATCGAGAAAGCTCAGGCCGACGCCTTGCTTGAATACGTTGCCAGTGGCAAAGGGTTCATCCCAATCCACTGCGCCACATACTGTTTCGGCAACGACGAACGCATCGTCGCGCTCATGGGTGGGCAGTTTCAGCGACATGGAACCGGGACGGTTCGGACAGAACTGGCTCAGGCCGGTCACCCAATCATGGACGGCTTTGGCGGGTTCGAGAGTTGGGACGAGACCTACGTTCATCACAAGCACAACCAAAAGAACCGCACGGTGCTTGCGTTCCGCGTGGATGGCGAAGGTCGTGAACCGTGGACGTGGGTTCGAACGCACGGCAAGGGGCGCGTTTTCTACACCGCGTGGGGTCACGATCATCGCACGTTCGGTAATCGTGGGTTTCTGAACCTCATGGAACGCGGTATTCGCTGGGCGGCGGGTGATGATCCGGCGATCGCTGGCGAGTACATGAAGGACATCCCGTTTCCGGTTCCCGAAATGACGAAGCCGGGTGTGGGTGCGAAGCCATTCGAGTACATCGAAGTCGGCCCGAAGATTCCCAACTACACCGCTGGCAAATCGTGGGGCACGCAGGGCGATGTCATCACAAAGATGCAGAAGCCGCTGCCGCCGGAAGAATCGATGAAACACATCTCGGTCCCCAAAGGGTTCCGCGTTGAGCTGTTCGTTTCCGAACCGGATCTCAAGGGCAAGCCGATTGCCATGAACTGGGACGAACGCGGTCGGCTGTGGGTTTGCGAGACCTACGACTACCCGAACGAACTGCAACCGCGAGGCCAGGGCCGGGCCCGTATCCGCATTTGCGACGACACAGACGGCGACTGGAAAGCCGACAAGTTCACGGTGTTCGCAGAGAAGCTAAGTATCCCGACGGCGATCACATTCGCGAACGGCGGAGCCATCGTGCAGAACGGCACCGAGACTCTGTTCCTGAAAGACAACGACGGCGACGACGTGGCCGACGAACGCAAAGTCCTGTTCAGCGGTTGGGGCCTGGGCGACACGCAC
>JBGCDN010000445.1:0-2702 GCA_045105495.1 Planctomycetaceae bacterium | reverse complement strand
CGGCGACATCAGCAATCCGAACCGAACCAAGTACGACTTGAAGTACTACGTCAGCCTGGCCAAGGAACTGGAGAGCATGGGGGCTCACATCCTGGCAATCAAAGACATGGCCGGTTTGTGTAAGCCGAATGCAGCAAAGTTGCTGGTGAAGACGTTGAAGGAAGAAGTCGGTATCCCGATTCACTTCCACACGCACGACACATCTGGAATTCAGGCCGGTGCCATTCTTCAGGCGTCGGAGGTCGATCTCGATGTCGCTGACGCGGCAATGGCACCGTTGTCTGGCGGTACAAGCCAGCCGAACCTCAACAACGTCGTCGAGATGCTTCGGTTTGGCGATCGGGATACTGGCTTGCCTAGCGAGAACCTGGACGCTGTTGCCGAATACTGGCGAGCGGCCAGAGAGTTCTACACGCCGTTCGAAAGTCAGGTTCTGCCTGCAACGGCGGACCTGTATCACCACGAAATGCCGGGCGGCCAATATACGAACTTGTTCCAGCAAGCTCGGGCGTTGGGCCTGGCTGACCGGTGGGCAGAGGTTTGTCGCGTGTATGCGGGTGTGAACCAGTTGTTTGGCGACATTGTGAAGGTCACACCGACTTCCAAAGCTGTTGGTGACATGGCCTTGTTCATGGTCGCGAACGAACTCACCAACGAAGATATCCTCGACGAAGGCCGTGACGTTGCGTTCCCCGCATCGGTACTCGACCTTATTGGTGGTGGCATGGGGCAACCGCCGGGCGGGTTCCCTGAGAAGGTGAAAGAACGGATTCTGCTGGGCAAGAAAGAATTCACCGGGCGGCCCGGCGAAACGCTTCCTCCAGCCGACTTCAAAGCGGCAGCAAAGGAAGTGGAAGAGTTTCTTGGTCATGAACCGACCGAGCGGGAAGTTGTTACCTATCTGCTGTATCCGAAGGTGTATCGACAGTTTGAAGAACACTTCCAGGCGTATTCCGATACCAGCGTTTTGCCAACTCCGTGTTTCTTTTACGGCTTGCTGCAGGAAGAAGAAATCGCGGTCGATATTGAACCCGGCAAAACTTTGATTGTGAAGTACCTCGCAACCGGCAATCCGCACCCAGACGGGAGGCGGACGGTCTTCTTCGAGCTAAACGGACAGCCGCGTGAAGTCACGGTTCTCGATCAGTCGCTGGAAGGTGACATTGTTGAATCTGTGAAGGCGGATCCTTCAAATTCATGTCACATTGGGTCGTCCATGCCGGGTATGGTAGTGACCGTAGCTGTTCAGCCGGGAGACCCGGTGAAGAAGGGCCAAAAGCTGCTTACCCTCGAAGCGATGAAGATGGAAACAACCATCAACGCGGAGAGCGAAGGTAAGGTCGAAGAGGTGTTGGTCAAGGCAGGATGCCAGGTCGAAACCGGTGACCTGCTTGTCGTGGTAAGTGGAAGCTGAAGAACTTGTGCAGAGGACGGCTGGTGCTGAATGTACCAGCCGTCGCTGGCGTAGGATTCGTCGTTCCGAACATCGCAACCAACCCGAAAGACCCTCGTGACGAAGCCGCCTTCACAACGCAACATCCGGCGCGGATGGTACGTGGTTGGGTTGCTGTCGTTGTTGGTGGGATGCTGTCTAGTCGCGATGTTCGATCGATACCAGATCATCAACGACGCCTGCCAATACGAATCCACCGCGCGGAATATTCGCGATGGTTTCGGCGTGAAGACAAGCTGTTTGTTCTACGGCGAACATCTTCACTCGGGTGATCTGCCCTCGCATCAAACGGTGTTTCCACCTGGGCTGCCTTACGGGATGGCTATCGTCTCGAAAGTAAGCGGGATGGAACTGCATCTTGCTGCATTCGGTATCAACCTGGTTTGCTTTGTTCTGTCGGCGTTTGTGCTCTACTCGCTTTGTCTCAGGCTTGGTAGTGGAGTTTTGGGAGCCGTAGCGACCTCGACGGCGTGGTTATCGATCGCCATTACATGGCACAGCACTTGGTGGGGACTAACAGAACCATCATTCATGTTGTTCACGCTTCTGGCGGTACGACTTCTCGCAGGCCGTAGTCTGAAACTCGTACTGCTAGCGAGCCTCTGCGCGTCGTTGGCGATTAGTATTCGATATGCCGGACTATTCCTCGTCGGCGCGGCGGCGATTACATACTTCGTGCTGTTGCTTGCTGATTGGAAGAGTTATCGAACCCTTGTTCCCGAAGCACTGCTGTTCGGACTGCCTCCAGCGGCGACACTCTGGGCACTGCTTTCCCGGAACGCGCGATTGGTGGAGACGCCACTTGGTGGGAACAACTACGACCTTGGGCAAACTTCGCGTCGGGTCATTGTGCGGTTCGTTTCAGGTCTGTCGGAGTTGCTTGGCCTGACTCGTGATTTCCTGCTGAGCCGGTCGATGGCGGAATACGTATTTGTCGCGACGGTGACGATAAGCGTGCTGTTCCTGAGTCGGTTCCTGAGCAGTCGAGAACGGATTCGGCAAACGATCGCGTTCTTCAAACCGCCGGCTCGACTCTTGTCGCTGCTGTTTCCGCCCATCTACTTTGCAGCTGTCTTGTTGCTGGAGTATTCGAAAGGTTCGGGTCTTAGCGACCGCGTGCTTATGCCTGCCGTTCCGTTTGCGATAGCAACGCTTGTGACCTTAGTAAGGGAGGTGACGCATTCACGCGTGTCGAGCTTTGTTAACAACGCGATGTGATTGGCTCTGTTCGTAAGCTTTCAGGTTGAAC
>JBGCDN010000444.1:0-4972 GCA_045105495.1 Planctomycetaceae bacterium | reverse complement strand
ATGCAATCATTCGCTTCGTGTCGGCAGCGCCGCAGAACACGGGCGGAGACGCATTGTGGTTGTCAGTCGTCAGCACGACGGATGAAAGAGGTCGATACTCGTTTCCTCCCATGCCAGCAGGCGCATACGAAGTAAACGTTAACAGTCGTCTTGCTGATCCTGGAAGACGCGATGAGTTGAAAGGAAATCGCGGGCCTTATGGAAGCCGCCGAGATTTGCATGCTCGACTGAATACAGTCATCCCCAGCAAGACCGTTTCGCTTGTGGATGACGAAGACGCTCCGCAGATCGACCTGTTCGGCGTGCCGACAAATACGATCCGAGTGAAGATCACGCAGGATGAACCGGTCAAGACGCAACCCAAACGGGCTCCGCTGATTCCAATTACGGGTACGTTCGGAGGCAAGCGTTGGTCGGGCTATTCAATCCCAAGCGTTCCAAACCAATCAGCAACATTCCTGGTGCCAAAGGGGCTGGAGAATGCCAGCATCAAGTTCAGCTACGCGTTAGTGAAGTACCCGGGTGACAAGGAGTTCCTCAATGCCACCAGCATCGACATTCCGCGGGTCGATACGAACCTTGACGGCTACGCAATTCATTTGACTTCGCTTGCGAGAATCAAAGCGAAGATCTTGTTGTCGGACGAACTCAGCATTTCGAAAGTAGGCGTTTTGTCCATTTACCTGACTGAATGTGCGAGGCACAAATCGTCAGGGGGCAAGCACTTCGGTCGCATGGAAGTGGGTGGTCGAACCAACAAGTTCAGCACGACTCTCCCCCCAAACGTCAGGTTCCGGCTGCATGTGGAAGCAAAGCAACGATCGCTGCACACTCAGGAACTGACGCTTAAGCCGGGAGAGGTTAGGCAGCTGGAGATCGATCTGCGGAAGGTGAAGTAGGGTGGGGGTCGTCGGTCGGCGATGTTTATGGAATCCTATCCATTGCCAAGCCCAACCGCGTTGAGAAGCCTCCGGAAACTCCCATAGAGCTGTGTTGCCGTTGCTGCTAACGTCCTCGTAACGAATGTCGTCATGGAGGACGGGCCATGTATTGCCTCCTTGCTCAGGTTGAGGTTGGCGTCGAAGCTGTGCTAAGCACCGTTTCGCTAATAGTCACGCTGTATTTCTGGTTCGTCCAGGCGAATCGGGAGCGGCCTCGATTGCGTTTCTTTCAGCTCGGTGATTTTCGAGCAAACTTAAGAAGCATCCCTGGCCAGGAAGGGGTGAAGCGACTGTGTGTACAACAGATGGACTCGTATGGGGTCCTCGTTGCGAACGACAGCACTCGCCAGAACGCCATCATCAATTTCGAGTGCTCGTTCCGTCGTGGTGGGCAATGGGTACAAGGCGACTGGGGCTACGTTGGAGACGACAAACCGCCCTACAACATTGGCCCGGAATCATCGATCGCTCTTGGGCTGGCGTTCTTCTTTGATGTCGAGGACAGTTTTGAGATACCGCCACAGCTGGAGTTTCGAGTTACATTCAACGCTGTGAGCGGTGGCAAATTTGTTAGTCGGTTCTGGTTGAAAGCACCAAACCTGAGCGTTCAGGAAGACCTTCACGCCCCACCTCGCGCAGCATAGCGACAAAGGACAATTGATGGACGCACAAGAACCCAATCCATTAGGCAAGCTGATCCTTGGGGTGCTGATCGGCGTTGGTATCACCTACGCGTATGTTCGCTTCGGCTACAAGCCGCCAGCGGTCGTGCAGTTGGCGGCAAACGTGACGGACAAAGCTGTCTCCGCAACGGCAACCGAGACCCTCTACAGCCCGTCCGCAACTGTACAGGAACGGACCCGCGCCTTGGCGGTCTATCTAGGGAAGGAACCAGAAGAACTAATCGACATCAACCAATCGTTGAACGGTCGAATTATGAATGAGGCCTTGCGTCGTAAAGCGTTGAAGCAAGCCAAGGTATTGAAACAGCAGTTCTCTGCCTACGACGTTGCTTTGAAGCAATCTTCGTTACGAAGACGGTTGGAACAAAAGTATGGTGAAACCAACAAAAATGTTCTGAAACGTAGGATGCTCGCCGACGCGATTCGGGAAGAAGAATTCCTTTGTTGGTATCTCAAGAATACGACTTTGGAGCTGACGGACGAGTCTCTAGTGAATGTCGTCCTTCGTTCGTACCAGAACGAACTTCGCCCAAGTCGAATCGCTGCCGCACCCGAACAACGACGAAGGAACTGACAGCGTAAGTTTGGGCGTGTACGCCGGCCTCTGGTCGCAGCTAATTCCATGTCCAGGACGAGCGATTGCTTGGCCAGCTAAGAGCGTCGGTCGGATGCAGAAGCGGTGGCAGACCTCTTAGGACCAGTCACCTTCTGGCGTTCCGTTAAATCGCTTCTTGAGTCCCTCCCAGCAGTCAACATAGTCGTCTTGTAGACTGGCGTCGTTCGCGGCGAACTCAGTGACCATTTGCGGGAACCTTGTTTCGAACATGAACGACATCGTGTTTGCGAGGTATACCGGGTCGTCGGTGGAGGAGCTGGCTTTTTCGAAGGCGTCGTTGTCAGGGCCGTGCGGCAACATGCAGTTGTGCAAGCTGATTCCGCCGGGCATGAAACCAGTTGGCTTGGCGTCGTACTGGCCGTGAATGTTGCCCATTAATTCGGACATGATGTTCTTGTGGTACCAAGGCGGACGGAATGTGTTTTCCTGCGGCAGCCAACGCGGCGGGAAGATCACGAAGTCAATGTTCGCGGTTCCCTCTTCGGCGGTGGGGGCGGTTAGCACGGTGAAGATCGACGGGTCGGGGTGATCGAAAGTAATGGAACCAACCGCGGCGAAGTGCCTGAGATCGTACTTGTACGGCGCGTAGTTACCGTGCCAGGCGACCACGTCCAGCGGTGAGTGATCGATTTTGGTTCGATGGAACTCGCTGCACCATTTGATCGTGACGCCGCAGTCTGAGTCTCGATCTTCGAACCACGCGACCGGCGTCTTGAAGTCGCGTGGATTGGCCAGGCAGTTGGCTCCGATGGGGCCTCGGCTTGGCAGGGTGAACTTGGCTCCGTAATTCTCGCAGACGAATCCTCTGGCCTCGTCGTCCAGTAGTTCGACTTTGAACAGCATGCCCCGAGGTAAAACGCAGACTTCGAGTGGTTCTAGTTCGATCTTTCCGAACTCGGTGAAAATCGCGAGTCGGCCAATCTGTGGGACCAGCAGCAATTCGCCATCGGCGTTGTAAAAGTACTCGTCGCCCATCCCTTCGTTCGCGAGGTAAACATGAGCTGCCATGCCAACCTGCGTGCGCACATCGCCGGCGGTAGTCATGGTTCGCATACCGGTGACGAAGTTGACTTTCTGATCAGGGAACGGCGTTGGATCCCAGCGGTACTGCCCGAGTGACACGACATCGGGAACGATGTTGGGAGCGCTATTCCACAGCGGCATTTCGATTTTGGAAAAGCGGCGAACGTGTTTGACCGACGGGCGAATTCGATAAAGCCACGACCGTTCCAGCGTCGTGTGAGGAGCCGTAAAAGGCGAACCGGAAAGCTGCTCAGCGTACAGCCCGTACGGACAACGACGCGGCGAGTTCCGTCCAACCGGAAGCGCACCAGCGAGGGCTTCTGTTTCGAAGTCGTTGCCGAAACCAGGCATGTAGCCTTTGGGGGTTGCCGTTTGTGATTGACCGTCAGCCATTATGCTTGCCTCAGAAGCTCTGATTAGTCATGCAGCCCGTAGGGTGGGCATCGCCCACCAAAACAGCTGAGGTGTAGTAGGACCAGTGGTGGGCAATGCCCACCCTACCATCGAACTTGTACTCTCTGCGCCGCCTTATTTTGCCCCTGACTTTACGTCAGGGGTAAGGCGTCGCACTCCGTCCGTATTAATACTCGCCCTTGGCCATCTCTTCCGCTTCGATGGATTCAAACAACGCCTTGAAGTTCCCCTCACCAAAACCATCGTCGCCTTTTCTTTGAATGAACTCAAAGAAGATCGGGCCGATTACCGTCTTGGAAAAGATCTGCAGCAGGATCTTCGTCTCGCCACCATCAACGACTCCTTCGCCGTCGATCAGGATGCCGTGCTTCTTCATGCGATCGAGTGGCTCGTTGTGCCCGGAAACACGATCGTGAGACATCTTGTAATACGCATCAGGCGGACCGGGCATGAACTTCACGCCTCGCTCTGCAATCGCATCGACAGAATCGTAAATGTTGAAAGCTCCAACAGCGATGTGCTGGATGCCTTCGCCGTTGTACTTCTTTAGATAGTTCACGATCTGGCCGGTCTCGCCGCGGTCCTCGTTGATCGGGATTCGGATTCGCCCGCACGCGGATGTTAACGCTCGGCTAAAGAGACCGGTGTGCTTGCCCTGAATATCGAAGAAGCGAATCTCACGGAAGTTGAACAGGTCACCGTAGAATCTGAACCACTTATCCATATTCCCTTTGTAGACGTTGTGCGTCAGGTGATCGAGATAGTGGAAGCCAACGCCGGCCGGGTTCGCGTTTTCAATCCAATCGAACTCATCGTTGTACGGACTTGTCGCGTGGTACTGATCGATGAAGTAAATCAGCGAACCGCCAATGCCGACGATCGTGGGCACGTCCATCACCTTGCCCGGCCCATGGTAAGGCTCGGCGCCCAGGTCAACCGCGTGCTTGAACGCATGAGTCGCATCGACCACCCGCCACCCCATCGAAGCGGCACACGGTCCGTGTTCTTCGATGAACCCAGCTGCATGTGTGCCCGGTTCAGAATTGATCAGGTATGAGATGTCGCCCTGCTGCCAAAGCTCGACCGACTTCGACTTGTGATTGGCAACATGGGTGTAGCCCATCGACGCAAACAGATCTCGCAACACCTGCGGTTCAGGATTAGCGAACTCGACGAACTGGCACCCAGCGGTTCCGGCCGGGTTGTTCTCCGTGATCGTCGCGCGAGGTGCGTTGTGTGGAAACGGTCCCATGCTTTTTCCTTGAAGCGATGATAGGTCAGGCAGAACTGTGGCT
>JBGCDN010000443.1:0-4133 GCA_045105495.1 Planctomycetaceae bacterium | reverse complement strand
GGCGTTGGCCGAGATCTCCAGCGTCCGACTGGCAGCCACAGATGCGTTGCCGCCTCCATACACGGTGACCATCGTGTCCAAAGTCGTCAGTTTCGCTGCGTCCACTCTCGCACCACCATAGACGAGTGCTTCGTGCTCTGTGACTTCCCCGGTTGTGGTGACGGAGCCACCGCCTTTGACTTTCGTTATAAGTTTGCGAGCCTTCAGGTTTGTCAGCTTCACTCGACCAGCCGAATTGCAGATGACTTCGACAAGGTCTGCCTCGATGCCGTCACGAACGATGTTGTCTTTCCACGTTGCAGTGATCGTCAACTTCTTTTGTGAGCCTGACGCCGAGCGTTCCGACTTCTTTTCCGAGGGGATCAGTACCGAATCGATAATATGAATGACGGCGTTCGCTGCCTTAACATCGTTCGCAAGGACCCCGGCATCGTTAATAAAGAGACGTCCGTCGCGAATGCTGACGGAGGTCGATGATCCTTCGAGCGTTTTAGCCTTCTGAGCCTGCACAGCGTCGCGAGCTGAGACCTGTCCGGACACAACATGATACTTGAGAATCGCGGCGAGTTTCCCTTTGTTCTCCTTCTTCAGAAGGGAAGTAAGTGTGCCCTTTGGCAATTTGGCGAACGCTTTATCCGTTGGTGCAAAAACTGTGAACGGGCCTTTGCCTTGAAGTGTCTTCGTCAGACCGGCGGCTTCGATCGCAGCGAGCAACGTCTTGAAATTCCCCGCCTCCGCGGCCACCGCAATAACGGACTCATCCTTAGGGGGCAACAGAACGCTGTCTATGACTTGAATGTAACCGTTGGATGCCGTCACGTTGCGTAAGACGATCTTAGCCTCATTCACACTGACCTGTTCGCCCTTCCGCGTGAAGGTTAGCTCCGGTCCGGCAAGCGTCTTCGCTGAGGTCAGTCGGTGTCCACGATTGGTCTTTGGCACAGAGATCGACTTCGCAACAACGTGGTACTTCAGGATTGTCGAGAGTTGTTCGCGATTCTCAGGCTTTAGTAGTGACTTAAGAGTTTCGGGTGGCAGTTTCGCGAAGGCTTCGTCGGTCGGTGCGAACACGGTGAAGTGCCCTTTGGCCCGGAGGTCATCGTCAAGCCCCGTTGCAACCAACAGGTTGACCAGAGTTCGAAACGAACCGTTGGAAGCAGCCGTGGCCACGAGATCGTCTTTGGCCGACACCTGCAGCGGTACCGTGAAGAACGCGATGAGACACACAACTGTTCGGAACATGGTCGAGACTCCAATTCGTGCAAAGAAGGAAGGAACGCAATGCCATTCTGTTCGCAGGAATTGGCACGTTGGATTCGGGAATCTGCGGGCGCACTGCGCGAGATAAGAGGCGAGACCAGCCAATCAATCGCCGTTAACTTCAGCGCGACGGCTTCAGTTGTGCATTGAGGAACTTGGTGGCCTTTGGCCAAACAGCAGTCTGGACTCTTGCCTGACCCTGCCGGGAACCGCCCTTCGAGGTGACCAGCTCACGGGACTGTAGCCAGCGGAAAACACCTCGTGGCCAACATCGTCTTAGCTGAGGTGTTGGAAGTTCGATCCTTTAGGCGAGGTGGTCACCATCTCCCATGCGATTGGGCTGAATCCGTGTTGTTTCCGGCTTCCAGAGTAGGCTGGTACATCCGGAATACACCTGCAATAAGAGATTGAGGCGACCCGGTTTGCTTTGCACGGTGGTGTATTTGGAGAACCAAATGCACGAGAGGAGTTTTGCGGGTCATCGAGCTGCCACCATCGTCCAGCGGACCTTGTTCGAGTCGGGAAGGAACAGTTGAGCCACTGCCTCCACGCACTGACTGTTAGCAGCTCGCTTCCAACTGATGGCACCTGTTCGCCACGGGAGCTTGCCAAGTAGCTCGGCATCAGTCCGGAGAGTTCTATGAGTAACCGCGATTCTCCTGAGCCCGTCGGGCCAGTTCCTTCTTCACGGTGGTCCGTGAATGACCGCTGGCGAGTGCGGACGGATTTTCTCACCGAAGATCCGATTGGTCTTCATCAATAACTGAAGTCGTCAACCGTGTCTTCTGATTGAAGCAGGTTCCAGAGCAATTGGGCAACGACCTCGTTGTTCTTCAAGCTAGCGGGCAAGATCGACTGGATTGACCGCCCGATAGCCATCTCGCAACCGGTCGGCACCAGAGCCTCCGCTAGGCGAATCTCGACCGCGCCCACTGACGAGAGTCTCGTGGCCCGCTGCCATTGGACTCTTACCTCAGCGGGGCTATTACCACGCCCGCTTTGCTATCTTTGCTTGATCAATTGTTGAATAAAGCCGAAGAAGCCAAGACGTCTGATACTGCCTGTCGTCCTTGCGTTTTCGGGTCAGACTGTATCCAGCTGTTCGAAATCACGTTGATCTTTCACATGATCATCTACCGATGCAAAGAACCAGTCAGTGCCACCGCAGCCAAACAGAATGTCTCGAGCATCGTCGGCGATACTGTCTACGTTAAGGAATGCAACTTCGTTGTGCCGGTCGTTGCTCGGGTTGTCACCACGTATGTTGGCGATTCGCTGCTCTACTGAGCGACCTGATTCTGTCCATTCGTCAAGAATGTCCCGCAGGTCAGGAACTGGCAGACTGACTGCGCCTCCAATAACGAGATCATGACCGCCACCGCCTTTGACAGTGTCTCGATCATTACCACCGATCAACAGGTCGTGGCCACCATTTCCCAACACCGAATCGGAACCAGTTCCGCCGAGGACGACATCCGACCCATTGCCACCGTAGAGGCGATCATTGCCACCGCCACCATCGAGCAGGTCCTGACCATGCTGACCGCGAAGGCGATCATCGCCCCTTCCGCCATGCAGCTCATCGTCTCCCTTGCCACCGATCAGTGTGTCGCGTCCATCGCCACCGTGGATCGTATCAGAACCGGTTCCGCCTCTCAAAAAGTCGTAGCCGTCACCGCCATCCATGAATGCGTGTCTTGATCGGCTTGCTCCGCTACGCTTCACGCGATCGCGTCCGTCAAAACCACACATGACAATGCGATCTACTTCGTCAGGATTCCACGATTCTCTATCGCGGTTCACCCACGTATACAGTCGCTTACGGCGTTCGCTTGTCCGCAGAACGTCTGAGCCACCTGTACCGACGATGAATAGGGTTCCATCGTCCGTTAAGAAGGCACCGTCGTCGGGCCGAACCTCACTGCAAGGGTTGGTGTCGCCATTATCCTCGTCATCATTCAGGATCGTGCCGAGGCTCTGAGCAGTCGCAAAAGTGACATCTCGACCGCCCGCGTTGAGACCACTTAGATTTACGAAGAAGGTCTCGTCAGGTTCGAAGTTCGTGTCACCAAAGACTGTGACTTCGAACATGGTATTCGTGTCAGACGTTTGGATGCTGAGACTGTCGTCATTCGCTGAGTAGTCATTTGACGAGGCTGTTCCGTCCACCGTTGTTGCGTTGAAGGTAACCGGCTGATCGATTTCAGCATCAACTGAAATCTCAAAACGGAAAACTCGCGATCCACTATCGCCTTCAGTCAGCGAGATATCACCGATACTAATCGTTGCCGAATCGTCGTCCTCAATCGTACCCGTTGCCTGGTCATCGTTGATGACAGCATCAACAGCATCGCTTAGACGGACAATGAAGGTCTCGTCACGTTCGACCAGCGTGTCACCCAGAACAGGAACACGAACTGTCTGAGTCAAATCGCCCCCATCAGTGAAAGCTACTGTCCCTGAAGTCTGCTCGTAGTCTTCGCCCGCAGTTGCTGTACCATCAGCGGTTGTCCACGAGACAGACGGAGCTCCTTCGTTGTCGCTACGAGTGACCTCGAATTCGATAAACTGCTCACCATCGTCTGATTCAACAACACGGGAATCTGCAATACGGATTGTCGCTTCATCTGTTTCACCGTCGTTGTCGACAATGGTCACGCGCATCTGTTCTCGAAAAGCCAGCTCAGCGCCGCCAGTTGGGTTTTCGAGAGTCAGCGTGATCGTTTCATCGGGCTCCTCCGCTGCGTCGTTTGTGACCGTCACGAAGAAAGTCTGCGATGTAACTCCGTCTTCAAAGACCAGTGTTTCTATAACGGCACTGTAGTCTTCGCCCTCAGTCGCCGACCCATCTGCACTTACCACCTGCACAGTCG
>JBGCDN010000442.1:0-2654 GCA_045105495.1 Planctomycetaceae bacterium | reverse complement strand
GTTTGACCAGTGACGTGTGTGCTTCACGCAAACGGGGCAATTCATCCGCAGTTTCTTATTCACCATCACTGCCATGATGATGCCAGCTGGGAAGAAGAATATGAACAACAGCACCATGACGGGCCCTGCCCATTCCGGTGTGTGGTCGAATTCTTTGCTGAATCGCCGTTTGGTGTGCTTGCCACAAACCATGCAGTTGTCTGGCACATCATTGTGTTCGACCTGACGTCGCGTCAGCGTGACGTAGGTTGTGCCAGACACAACAGAGTCCATATCAGGATCGCTTGCCGATCCATATGGAACTCCCGCAAACATTCCTTTGATTCCATCAGCCATCGCACCAACACCGCGATCGATGATGGTTGATGGGCCTGGCATGTGGTGAATTGCATCTGGCATGACGACATCGACTGATGACGAAATGTCGCTGACTTCTCCGCCAATCGCGCTGGCCGACTGATAGCGTCGCGCGGGGTCGCTGGCGAGGGCTCGCATGACGACTTCGTCTAATCGAGCATCGACTGCTGGCGAACGTTTCGATGGCGGATCAAACGCGCCGACTGGAACCTCGCCCGTTAGCATTTCGTAGAAGACAACGCCGAGCGAATAGATGTCCGCGCGGTGATCGACGGTGTTGGATTGCGCCATTTGTTCGGGAGCCATGTAGCGGACGGTCCCCAAGACCTGATGAGTCGCAGTGAGTGTGAAGTCGTTGTTTTCCGATCCTAGTTTTGCCAAGCCGAAGTCTGCGATTTTTACGCGGCCGGTTTTGTCGACCAGAATGTTGTCTGGTTTGATGTCGCGATGAACCACGCCAGCGTCGTGCGCGTACTGCAGGGCTTCGCAGATTTGCGGCACAATCGCTAGTGCTTGTTGTGGTCTGGTCTCTCCTGAATGAATGAGTTGTCGCAGGTTCGCTCCGTCAACGAATTCCATCAGGAAGTAGTACAGCGTTCCGCCGGTTCCCTGTTCGTCGACGTACGTCACTTCTCCAAAATCGTAAACGCCGACAATGTTCGGATGACTGAGTCGCGCGAGGGTTTTGGCTTCTCGATTGAACCGTTCTGCGAACGCTGGATCTTCAGCCGATTCCGGGCGAATGATCTTTAGGGCGACGATCCGATCGAGTTTTGTTTGTCGCGCTTTGTACACGGCCCCCATGCCCCCGTGCCCAAGCGTTTCCACGATTTCAAGATGCGGAAACAGTTCTTTGAGCGAATCAGCCGTGGGTGGGACGAAGCCTGACTTTGAGACGTTCGTTTTCGCGTACTCCGGTGTCGGCGCAGCAATGTCGCTGCCCATGGCGGCCTTCATGAGGCACTTGGGGCACAACCCTCGCGTTGAACCGGCGGCGAGTTCTGATCCGCAATCGGGGCAACGGTTGGAGTCGGACATGATTTGGGTTCCTGAAAGGTCTGTAATTGCGTTCTATCCTTCCCTTCAGCGGTTTTTTCAGGAGGTTACAGAGAATTCGTCCGTTTTTCTGCGAGGACTTCAAAAAGCCTGCGGATCTCGTCGTCAATCTGTCCTGGGGATTCTACGGTCTGGGCAATTTCAGCGCGAATCAGATCGCGGTAGCGTGTTCTCATGCGGTGAACGGCCACTTTGACGGCGCCTTCCTGCATGCTGAGTTGTGCACCGGCTTCAGCGTGGGTCATGGCCGTTGAACCGGTCAGGAATGGCTTCAACACATCAAACTGAGCCTGTTTGTCGCGATCGACAAATTCAGTTTCTAACTGGTCAAGAACAGAATCCAGAAGCGTGATTGCCCACTGTTGTTCATACAGAATTTCCGGCGTCAGCGACTCTTCCGCTTCCAGTGAATATCGATTTTCAGCCGCCTCAAAGTCCAGCGACAGAGTTGCCTTGCCACCACCGCGTTTGACAGCCTGTTCTTTTTTCCATTCGTTGACGACGAACCGCTTGCACGCCGTTAGCAGGAACGCGCGGAAGCGACCTCGATCGGGGTCTGCGTTCGCCAGCGTCTTCTTTTCCAGCAACCGTTCAAAGAATGCCTGCGTGACATCCTGGGCTTCGTGTACATCTTTCGTTCGGCGTCGAATGTAAACGTACAGCGGATACCAATATGTTTGGCAGAGTGTTTCGAGTGCGCTGCTTGAGCTTTCGGACGTTGCGTCTCGTCCAGCCGCCAGCACGATACTCCACCGTGTCGTGTGGAAAGGCTCGTTTGGTTGTGGATCGTGGGACATGGCGGCTTGGGCTCGTGTGGGTGCTCATGGTAACGCAAATGCCTGCGGTTTGGCTCATCCATTGTCTTGTGTTCGGTGAAACTTGCCGAACCTTATGTCGCCGTCACCATGATGTTGCCTGTGATACCCCAATCCGACTGTGTTTGATCAGGTTCCGATTGTTGCGTTCTCTCCAGCCGTCGTACGCTACGGTCCCATCCGGCTGACTCTCATTCGATCGTAGTTAGCCCCGTCCCTCCTCACCGCAAAGGTCTTGGTATGCGACACGTTTTGCTTGCAACGTTGTTGGTTGGAACCTGTTTTGGACAGGAACTCAGGTTGGACAAAGTCCGTCCCTCAATTCCGCAGAACACACTGGATGCTTCGAAGTACGACCCGACAGCTCCACAGATTAGCGTCGAAGTGAGGTTCATTTCGGCAACACCGGAACTCGCCCGAAGACTT
>JBGCDN010000441.1:0-2737 GCA_045105495.1 Planctomycetaceae bacterium | reverse complement strand
GCAAGCTGTACGAAGTTCTTTTCGCCTGCAGCGACAGCCGTTGCTGCGGCCACCCGTTCCGCGCAGATTGTTAGACCGAACGATGCGTTCTCAACATTGCAGCCCACGAAGACTTTGCCATCATCAGTCAGGATGGCGGCTCCTACGGCAAAATTCGAATACGGAGCATAGGCCGCGATTCGCGCTTTCCTTGCAGCGGCAATGAGTTCTGCTTTGGTCGTCATGGCGTTCTGGTAATCCTCTCCGCAATCAGCGGACTGTTGTTTGGCCTCTGGTCCCCGATCGTAATCGCGCGGCGTAGACGATCGAATACTTGTTTCGCATCATCGGCAAAGATGCGCACCAACGGCTGTCCGGTTTCAACCAGATCGCCAATGCGGACCAGCATTTCGAGCCCTGTTGAATGGTCGATCTGGTCGGTCTTGCATCGTCGGCCGCCGCCAAGTTCGATGACGGCCAGCCCGAGTTGCTCGGTATCAATTGCTGAAACAAATCCATCGCGATCGCTGACGAGAACCGATTCGGCCGCTATGTGGAAATCAAACTTCGTCGTTCCACACTGAGCGGAAACCATGCGTTCAAATCGCTCCATCGCTCGACCAGATGAAACGTGGTCTTCAAGAATCGATCTCGCCGAGGAAAGTGTCTCCGTCTGAGTGGCAGCCACCAGTTCAGCCGCCAATTCGTAAGTCAAATCGGTGAGGTCCGCTGAAACGGTTTCACCTCGAAGAAAGTCAACGCACTCCTGCACTTCAACAGCGTTCCCAACCATGCGTCCCAACGGCTGATTCATATCCGTTAACAACGCCGTGGTCTGCAACCCCATGTTCGCGCCCGTCGTTGCCAGCGACTCAGCCAGCACCCGCGCGTCAGCAAGCGATTTCATGAATGCTCCACTGCCGAATTTCACATCCAGCACTAACGCATCTAGGGACTCAGCCAGCTTCTTGCTCATGATGCTGGCGGTGATGAGCGGAACCGAAGGAACCGTTGCCGTGACGTCTCGCAACGCGTACAGCTTACGGTCCGCCGGAGCCAGCTGATCTGATGCACCAGTAATCACGCAACCGACATCTTGCACGATGGTCTGCAGTTCTTTGATCGACAGGTTTGTGCGGAAGCCGTTTATGGATTCCAACTTGTCCAGCGTTCCTCCGGTCGGACCCAGTCCGCGACCAGACAGCATCGGAACCCTTAGATCGCAGCACGCCAGCAGTGGGGCCAGAATCAGCGACGTCTTATCGCCAATTCCACCGGTCGAATGTTTGTCAACGACTGGTCGCCCATCGTTCGTATGGTCCAGCCGATCGCCAGAGTTCAGCATCTCTGCCGTCAAAGCAGCGACCTCGGTCGGGTTCATCCCATTCAGAAAAACGGCCATGGACCAGGCTGCCACCTGATAATCCGGAATACTGCCTTGAGCGAATTGCTGGACGAACCAGGCGATTTCACTGTCGGACAGTGGCTCACCATCGCGTTTTTTCGAGATGACTTCGACGGCGTTCAAGGTGATTTTTCTCGGCCAAGCGTGGCAAAAGGCCGTATTTTCCCGGAAATGCGAGAATCACGGAATGAAAACGGGCTCTGGTGCATCAAACTGGTAGACAGAAAATCACGGGAAGTCCGTTGATCTTTCTGATTGTCGGATAGCAATGCTACTATCATCGGACGTCGGGTCGAAACCCGTGTTCGACGTGGACCGCTCGGATGAGCCTGGTCCGCGTCCAGTAGCCCTACCGACATTGGGTCGGAACCGGCTCTATCATCGTGGCTCCATGCTGGCGTCACATATTTTTCTCTGTTCGGTACGAACCGAACACCCCTGCGTTTGAGGAGCAGAATCTGAATGGCTAAAGAAGCCGCAATTGAAATGGAAGGCAGTGTCGTGGAAGCACTGGCCAATACTCAGTTCCGAGTTGAACTGGAAAATGGTCACAAGGTTCTCGCCCACGTTGCCGGCAAGATGCGAAAGCACTTCATCCGAATCGTACCTGGCGATCGCGTTGTTGTTGAGGTTTCACCTTACGACATCAACCGCGGCCGAATCATCTACCGAGAACGCTAGAAGCGTTCCGCTTCACCGGATGGCGGTGGGGTCGTTGGGATGGTGATGTAACCTGGTTGAGGCCGCTTGAACGGCTCTGCTGCGCGGTTCCAATGACGGATGAGCCTTGGGCGTTGACGAACGACAGTTCTTTGAGCGTTCGCAACTGAACCGCGACGATTTCGGAGAGATTCGATGACAGAAGAGTCGTCTGACGATCGACCGTTCGTTCGGTTGTTTACCGACGGCGCTTGCAAAGGCAACCCGGGTCCGGGTGGTTGGGGTTTCATCCTGCGCCATCCGGCCAGTGGGAAAGAGATTGAACAGTCTGGTGGATTGGCAAATACGACCAACAATCAGATGGAACTCCAGGCTGTTATCTCCGGTCTCGGGACACTCAAGAAGACCAGCAAAGTCGAAGTCATTACAGACAGCACCTACGTAGCGAAGGGCTGTCAGGAATGGATGGTTGGCTGGAAGAAGCGCAACTGGCAGCGGCAAGAGGGCAAGCAATTGAAGCCCGTTAAGAATGTCGAGTTCTGGAAAGAACTTGACGCTCTGCTGCAAAAGCACTCGGTGAAGTTCACGGTCGTCAAAGGCCACAGCGGCCATCCTGAAAACGAACGCTGCGACGAATTAGCCGTCGAAGCCGCCGAATCGTTCCGATAGCCACCTTCGGAGTGGACGAAACGA
>JBGCDN010000440.1:0-5341 GCA_045105495.1 Planctomycetaceae bacterium | reverse complement strand
ATTCCCGAAAAATCATTAATGAGCTGTGATGGATTTCCTTTGAACGCGAACGCAATCGGTACGGAAATGAGCCACAGCACAACAAGCAAGATGATGGGGCGGAGACCTTTAAACTGACGTACCAACCAGAGTTTCTTTAGTTTAACGAGAGCCTTACCCGCATTGTCTGTGGACGTCACGTGCAGTTCATGAAGTTCGTCACTGTTCAGGCCATTGGTTTCCGGTAGCTGAACCGTGACATCAGAACCCGACTTCTTCAGCTTCAACATGGTCCCGGCTTCTTCGATGAAACCGTCGAGTTCCCTGGCCTGCGTTTCGAGAAACTCTCTCTCCTTCTTTGAACGCGATTTAAACAGCTCGTACTGATGCATCGCGCTGTCTTCGCCGGACTTGTCGTAGACAGAATTGACCATCCATTTGGCGTCTTCGAATTCCTTTTCGGCTTTGTTGACTGCCCCGGAATGTTCTCGATTCACCTCAAGCTGTTTCTCTTTGTACTCCGATTGAGCCTCTCCATAGTGCGCGTCAAATTCGTCTTCGATGTCTTCTTTTAGCTCAGCGTATTCGGCTTGTGCCGTTTCAATTTCGCTTGTCAGGCGAGAGGCGAGATCGCTTGTCGAGTTGGCGTAGTGCGTTTCAGCGGCCTGTAACCGATTGTGAAGTTCACTGGAAAGACGCCCCTCCTCGTTCGCGCGGAATCGAATGAGTCTGAGTAGCTGTTCAATTTTTTGAGACGGATCCAGCACAATGGTTCCTGCTTTAGAATCTTGTTGTCGACATCATTTGCGGAGACTGAATTTGAATGAAGGGACACAGTGTTCCCTTCAGACAGAACCCCATCAGTACTGTTCTCTCTTTGGTGAACACTCTCGCTGAGCGTCGTCGAACACGCTGGCCAGACGACTGGCCGCATCCAACGTCATTCGAATGCGAGGACGAACGGGCTCCATGTAGTTGTCTTCGAACGCCTGCATAGCTGAATCGTCCCACGTTTCCTTCAACCGGTTCCACGCGGTCTCAAGCTGTTCGAAGGCATCGATCAAATTCGCGGATGGGGAACGCAGGTCGACGATTCTCATTCTTCATCTCCGGTTGGAACTTCTTCAGTCACAGGTTCGACGCCAGCATCTTCGTTGGATTCGGAAACGTCTCTCTGTGAACTAACTGAATCTAAATCGCCGTCGTCTTCCAGGCTGCTGGAAACGATTGCCATCGTGTCATCAGTGGTGAGCGACGCGTACGTTTCCAGCTTACCGACAATCCGCTGCAGCAGCGCACACATTCGAGGAACATCGCCCTCCAGAAGACGTTGCAGTTGAGCCTGCCTGCCGGTGAACTCTTCGGATTCGCTCCGTGCTTTCACGATCCACTTCTTGACAACCTGAAGCTGGTTTCGAGCGAACTCAAGCTCCACTTTGGCCTTTGCCATCGCCTTTTTTTCGTCGTAGCAAGACGGCTTGAAGTCGCCGGTTCTTCGCATCATGCACTGCGTCAATCGCGTTCGCGCTTCGGCCAGACGTTGATGGCAAAGTTCGACCTGACGCTTCCAGAAAACGGGCCGATCGAGTTCCAGCCACTGCAGCATCTTTTGTGATTGCTGCTGCATGCTGGAGGTTGATCGACTGGCGACGTCGTAAAACTTCATCAACGCACCTTCGAAGTCACGGATGGCTTCGATTGACTGGACGTTGGCAGATTCGCTCATGATTGGTGCCCCAACTACATCGACTTAGGAATGGTGCCAACCAATCACCTCTCGTTGAGGTATTCTTCGACAAGCTGAGCCTTGCGCAGAAGGTATGGAATATGTTCGCTGTTCGTTTCAATGAAACGCGAAATCACCTTCATGCTCTGTTGAAATTCCTCAGAAAACTTTTTGTTTTCCTGATCTCGCCACGACTGACTAAGGCTCGCCAGTTGGTTTGAGAGGATAGAACTGCTTTCAAGCAGGTCCGTATTGAACCGCTTCAGTGACTGAGCAAAACGACGAAGCTCGCCAGGGTCAACGATCGCCTGTGGCATTCCCCTGCCCTCCTGTACTGGAATCGAGCAAATGAGAACCAACGCCGAAGTCAGTTTTCGCTCGGAGATGTGAGACTCCATTATCCGAAGCCTCCACCTGAGAACAAGCGCTGGCTTGGAAGCGCTCCGCTGCACAGTGTTCCTCAACCGGGAACAAAGAGCGTAGGCTTGGGATATTCTCTTGACCGGATATGCAATTTTTCCGGCAGTGCTGCTTTCTCTCAACGTCAGCCTTCGGCCCGACGGAGGCTGCGGAGGTGACAAGCTAAGCGGCTCAGTCGCCCGGCGACTCAAAGCGGTTCTTCACCAAAGTCAACTCATTGCCGGTTTCGTTCCAGCTTACCTCATCCATGATCGAACACATGAGCGCGATGCCGCGACCGGTTTGGTTCTCATCTGGCAAGCGTTCAAGATCTCCGCAACAGCTGAAAGCCGATGAGTCAAATCCATTGCCTTCGTCGGAGATAACGAATTTCGCTCGCTGGCGATCAATGGACGCGATCAAGTGAATTCGACGGTCGCGATAGGGTGATTCGTTGACTCGGTTTTGAAATGCAGAAATCAGATTCCGGCGTCCTACCGTTGCTTCTCGGGTCAGTTCCAGATTTCCTCGAAGGCACGCGTTCAACAAACCTGCTTCAACTGCCAGACCGACGCGAAGACGTTCTGTTTCACTTTCCAGTGGCAGACACCTCAACGTTTGCCGAAGTAAGGCCACAAGCGATTCAATTGTTCGCAGGTTGTTCCGGATTGAAAAGCTTAACGAGCCGCTGTTGAGGTAGTGAAGAACCTGGGCGTCGAGCTTGTCATCGTTGCTGCCGGCGACAACACGAATAACGGTCTCGGCCAGATGCTCACTACACTTCGCTTTCGGAACATAGCTGGCCGCGCCTTGCCGCATGGCTTTGGCTGCGATTTCTTCACTGCCTTGAGCCGTCATCAGAATGACCGGCGTTCTGGGATGGTTCTCCTTGACGGCTGCAACCAGTTCCAGTCCATCCATTTCCGGCATGTTCATGTCAGTGAGAACAACATCCGGATGCTTGGCATCAAGGATTGAAAGGGCATCGAGTCCGTTGCCTGCTTCAAGTACGTCACACTTCAGAGTCTTCGTTAGCAGACCTGACATGAGAACACGATCTGAGAGAGCATCATCGACGACAAGAACTGTCAGCATTGGAGTGACTCCCATCAAGTAAGTTCGATGCGTGGGCGGGGCGGTTCGTCTTCGTCTTCTGGGCGTGAGGCGGGGGCTTGTTTGAGTCCGGCTTTTTCGAGCAAGCCTTTTTCAAACGGGTCGTGTACTGGAGGTTTGGCACCAGCTGGAGTGTCGTAGAGAATCTCGAAGCGTTGTTTGGCAATCCCAACGATGGTTCCAGGGAGAAGCCATCCAGCGTCAACGCGTTCGCCTTCAATCTTCACGCCGTTGCGACTGCCCAAATCTTCGATGTGCCAGAAATGATCTCGGAACTCCAGCCGGCAATGCTTTCCAGAGATGGTTCCAAAGTCCAACGTGATGTCACAACGGCTACGACGACCGACAACCAATGACTTCTGGAACAGCTTAATCGGGTCTCCGCCACCACAGGGCACCAGCGTGCCGAGGTCGGTCGTGGCAATCTGAGACGACAAGCTGCCCGTTGGTGCGCGGGCGGCTTCCAGCATCATTAACTCGCTCCAGAACGAGTCGGTATCGACGTTGAACTGTGGCGGGTTGTTTGTGGGTTCGGGCTTCTTCTTCGCAGGAGCGGCTTTCGTGGAGTAAGCCAGTTTGAACTCGGCCCGCCCCAGTCCGACGATGCTGCCAGGTGGAACAACACCCGATTCGCAGCGTTCGCCGTCGATCTTTACGCCATTCCGACTACCAAGGTCGAAGATGTGCCACTGGCCGCCCTTGAATTCCAAGCGACAGTGTTTTCCCGATACGAACTTCAGCGGGATACAGACATCGTTTTCAGGACGGCGTCCAACCGTCAGATTTTCTCCATGCAGTGGGATTGATTCTCCACCACCGCAAGGGACTAATTCACCTAACATCGTTCGCAGTTCCCCGCTGGCAAAAGGCCCTCCGCGCAGCCCAGGCAGTGTCTCTCGTTGACGCACTTGGCGTTTGCAAGTCTCGATCCGTCATCGTTCGCTCGACTGGAGCAATGAAACGTCGCGACAAGGGTACTTCAAATCGGAACTCGGTTCACGCAGCAATTCGAATTCAATCTGTCCGATCGCAGCAAGCATGCAAAACAGTAAGTACTGGGCGGTTGGTTTGGTGAAATTTCTTGCGGAGTCTGGTTGATTGATGTGGTTCCGCGATAATCCATCGGGCCTCACTTCAACTTGTCAGGAATGCCATGGACCCCCGCGCTCTACTCGAATCACTACTTCAATCTGGTAAAGAACTTGCTACTCAAACGCTGGAATCCGGAAGAGATCTCGCAGAGAAGGGGCGTGATCTGGCGGAAGACAAGCTCGGGATTCCGGAAGACGGAACCCAGCGCGATGAGACCCTTTCGAACCTTGGCAAAGGAGCGGCTGTCGGCGGTTTGCTGGCTCTGCTTGTCGGAACCGAACGCGGTCGTGACGTTGCCGGTTCAGCTGCAAAAATCGGTGGGCTCGCAGCTCTCGGTGGTCTCGCTTACAAGGTCTACAGGGATTATCAGTCAAAGAACGGCGATTCGACTGAGATCGGAAGCAGTGTGTCTGATCTCTCTGGCGACGAAGGCCAAAACCGAAGCGTGAATCTGATCAAGGCGATGATCGCTGCCGCAAAGGCCGATGGCCATATGGATTCAACCGAACAGGCACGGCTGATCGAGCAAATACAAGTGCTGGGATTGGATGAATCGGTCGCCACTTCGCTGAAAGACGAGATCGGGCGCCCATTGAACGCTCAGGAGATCGCGTCGTTGTCTGATTCTCCCGCGGCCGCCGCTGAGATCTATCTCGCATCACGAATGGTGATCGATGTCGATCGTCAGTCAGAACGCGATTACCTGGACGCTCTTAGCAACGCGTTGAAGTTAGATCCGTTGTTTGTGGCTGAACTTGAATCCGAAGCAATGGCCGCGTAGCCAAGATTCTCTCCGCAACTCTAAGTCTGCGGAGCTTCACGTGGTGGATCGTCTGTTTTGATGTAAGGCAAACGCTTCTCCGAACGACGGTCTGGCAACAGTCAAATTATCAGCTTCTACCCTTCCTCTTGAATCAGGACTTTCATGAACACTTTCGACACGCTGAAAACCACGTTTGGAACGACGGACATGGTCCTAACCAGTTACGTGTCAGACCTTTCTGACGATGACCTCATGTCGCGTCCCGGGGC
>JBGCDN010000439.1:0-2994 GCA_045105495.1 Planctomycetaceae bacterium | reverse complement strand
ATGCCGAAATTGCCACGCCTGCAGCACTCGGGCTTCGCGGACCTCAAGCGGAACGAGTCGCGGGCGGTTATGGAAACATCCGAGGCTCCAGTGCGGGGATCGGCGCACCAGCCTCAAGACCGTCGGGTCCCGGTGGACAATCAGGCGGGAATCTGTCTGGAGGGATCTTGTGATGAGAGAACTCCGCCCGCCCACGAGCACTCTCTATATTACCACCTCGTTCGCTTTGACATTTGCTATGTCCGTTGGATGCAGTGGTCTGAAAAAAAAGCAGAACGACGGCTTGGTCAAACCCTTGGCGGCAGTGTCCAACGAAGCCCCCACGCGGCCCCAACCATTCCGCGACGAACGCGCGCTTTGTATGGAAACGGCTCAAACTGTTGCCGAGCAAGGTCACGCGCACGAAGCGATCAAGCTGTACCTGAGAGCAGAACAACTGGGACCGTCACAACTGCCACTGGACAGACAACTTGCCCCGCTGCATGCTCAAACTGGTGACTTTGACGCTGCGCTCCAGCGTTACGCGCGACTTGTATCGGAGGCTCCAGAAGACGCTGACTTGTGCAACAACTTTGCCTGGACACTAATGGAAGCTCAGCGATATGGAGACGCCATATCGCAGGCCCGGAGAGGACTTTCAATCGATGCAGACAATACGCGTCTGCGGAGCACACTAGCCATGATTCACTATCGCCAAGGCGACCCATCCTCTGCCCTAGCGGAATTCGCGACAGCCAAGAATTCGACCGCTGCTCATCACAATCTTGCCGTCCTCGACATCGATGCCGGCAATCTTAGCTCGGCCCAAGAACACTTGCGTAAGGCCAGCAAGACCGCTGCAGAAAACCCTGATGAAGCGAGTCTCAAAACCGAAGCCCTTCTGACCGCGCTCAATCAAGAATCGGCGATACGATAAAAATGCAGTGCACTCCTCTGCGACGAATTGGTTCCCAGACACTTCGATAGTCGATTCCTGGCTCGTCCACAGAATCAGTAAGAGGTTGAAAGTGTTGACCGGTGTTTTTTGTCTTTGCTTTCGAGGGCCAACTACGAAAGCGGTCAAGGCTGGATTCTCATGACGGATGTGATTGCAAAAGCATCCAACGGTCGCTGGAGAGTCACAGCCAGAAAAGTGCGGAAACCGCGGTTCGCTAACAGGGCACCATGCTCGCACTCTGCAATCACGCTGGCGGACACCGCCACCCTAACGAACAGCGTTTGTAACAAGAGCTCGAAAACAACGCCGACCGACTTATCCCTCTGGCTCCGTCACCGTGGTATTGATCACAACCGTCATGCTGGTTTTCAGCGTGGGCGAATTCGGCCGGACAGTGCGTGTCAATTGCACCTTCACTCAATGCCTCAGGGGAATCCAGGTCGGGTCCACTGTGGTCGCCGCCGGTACACCATTTTCATCAGTATCCGGCATACCGTCGTCGTGGGTGTGGAACAGTGGAGCCATCAGAAAACTGACGGCCATGACTAGAGCGCGGTAGACGATCAACACCCGGAGCACATTTATCGCCCGGTGGCGTTCAACGATTCCGCCTGCGAGCGTACGGCGGCGATTTCCCGCGCCCTCGTTGATCGGTCGTGCTGCGTCTCGGCACTTGCCTCATGTCGCCGAAGATGGAAACGTTGTCGACGCACAAAATCGAAGTCACCAATTCCAAACCGGATGCTCGCATGCCCGCGCACAACTGCTACGTTCGAGAATCGAGCCATGTTCATGACCCCCGTTTGTAGACATGAAGCTGTTCCGCACGGGGATCACATCGACTATCTTGATGACGGTCACCTGCACGACCACCACGGCGATCACTGCGATGTTCACGAGTGCGTAACGGTGCTTCACAAGTTTAAAAGCGATGCATTGAATGGGCTTTCGAGCGTTTTGGATTAGACATTTCACTCGATCAACCAAGTCCCTCGCGAATGCGGCCGATCGAACGGGATCGAAGCTACTTCATCAGCCGAGTGGTGCCATTCAGTAGTGCAGACCAACGAAACACGCGTACCTATGAAGCCACTGGCGACTACCCAAGATTCCATCCGAGACGCGATCCGTGCTGTGGGGCTGCGTGCAACTCCGGCGCGGCTCGCGACACTGCTGATGTTGCGCGGAGCGGACTCGCCGCTCACACACGCCGAAGTGGCAGCGAAACTCGCCGAGAATGGTGTGGACAAGGCAACTGCATTTCGCAACTTGAACGACATGACCGACGCAGGTTTGCTTCGCCGAACCGAGCTGGGTGATCATGTGTATCGTTTTGAAGAGATCCGCTCGGGCGAGGGCGACGCTGGTTCACACCCACATTTTCTTTGCACCGTCTGCGGTTCGGTTTCTTGCCTGGATGACGTGAAGCTGACAGCAGGTAGCCGACGCGCTAGTCAGGAGGTTGGAGAAGTGACCGAAATTTTGCTTCGCGGTCGCTGCAATGAGTGCAAGTAACGACCGAGCCCAAGCAATAGCAGCTTCCCAATTGATGTGCTCGAAGGCTTTCTCAAACATTTGCGGTCCCCCAATCTGGATAGGGAGGGAATCGCAGTGATGCCGCCGCGAACGAGCATCCAATGACCGACACAAAGAAAGCCCACGTGACCGACACACCACGTCAGCGCTGAAACGCATGATCAAGCGAAACCCAGACGACTTCGAGCCATGTCCCCCGAATCTTGAGGTTTGTAGGACGAGCCGCACTCAGATCTGCTGATGAATTTCCCGGTCGATCTGGCTCTCACTTTCTTTGAGGAACTCGTTCAAATCTGACGCGCTGCTGGGCGATCAGCGTTGCGTTGCGCAGCCGCCTCATGGGCTGATTCGCGATCGTGTTTGTCACGAACAATCATGACGCTGCAGCGCGCGTGTCGCAGGACGTATCGAGATGTGCTTCCCAGGAATATCCGCGTCAGTAGCCCGCTGTCGCTACCGCCTGCCATTACTAGGTCGCAACCGTGTCGCTCCGCATAGTCGATCAGCCCCTCACCAACATG
>JBGCDN010000438.1:0-6832 GCA_045105495.1 Planctomycetaceae bacterium | reverse complement strand
TCCGTCATCATAATGCCGCATTGCCTCGCCATCGGCTGCAAGCGATAGGATCTCTTCGCCGAAGCTGTCGTCGAGATTCTTCCACCGACCGATGAGGTCTTCCGATCCCGAGCTGATGCCGCTGGATTTCGAGGCATGTTGAGTATGTCCCGACAGCACTTCGGAAAAGTCCTCAATGTTGTAGGGCAGCTTTTCAACGCATGCGCCGTCATGATGGAACACATACATCGAATCACCATCGGGGGCGACAAGCAGTAGGTCGCCATTGCTCGCGCCGATTGCGAGTGATTCTGCGAACCGACAGTCAATCTGTGTGCGGTTTCCTCGTGCCGACCGGTTCGCGTTCTCAACCCACACTCGCATCTGGTCGATGAACGTGACGCACTTTCCGTCGATATTCAGCTGCGCTTGGAGTGTCAGCGGATTGTTGGGGCCTGCGGACGCCAGTTTCCACGTACGTTGCCCGAGTTTTGGCAGAGCAACTTCCCAGTCAGAGTATGCTGCGATCGCTTTGACGTAGACGTCCGGAAGGCGAGGGTCCATGGCGATGACCAATCTGCAGCACGGCTAAGGCTGTGCATCTACTTTGATGGTCGCGAACTGCGGAAATCCCATTTCAGTAAGCTGCTGAGCCAGTGTTTCGACTCGGTCGTTTTCCGGAACGCCATCCATGATCGACTTTAGAATCGTAGCGATCGAAATGCTGGCGACTTCATAGACGCGCTGGGGGAGGCGAAAGTCTTTCAGGTCAGCATAGATCTCGTCAGCGCTGCAGTACTCTCCAAATTTCTCGCCTTGGTACTGGAACTCGACCCCGCGAAAATCCGGGCTCCATTCGTAGTCGAACGGACCGTAGGCCGTAGATCGATGAACGACCCAAAAGGCGCTTCCGTTCAAATGGATTCCCGTCTTCATTAAGCAGTCGCTTTGCTACACACGATCTAAGACACGGCGGTATTTCTCATCGCCGAAGAGCCACGAATTGTCTGTGGATGACCGAAGTCGGGCAATACCGCAATTCGGTAGAACGACAGATTTGGCTCCGTCTTCAGATGGGGGCTTGACAAAGGTTTTTTTGTCTCATAATCCTCGCAAAATGGAAGCCGGCGATCGCGGGCGTTGTTTAAACAAGTTGGATTTGAACGAGGTGTTACGGTGAAGTTGAGTGGTTGGTCGGATGATTTGTTGGAGTCCGCCCGGTCGTTCCCATCTGATGAGACGTACCAGGGCAGCTACATGGCAATCGAAGACGAAGGCGATGCCGAGTACGATGAGTACGAAGATGAAGACGACGAATACGAGGATGAAGACGACGACGAGGAAGATGAGTACGAAGACGACGAAGAAGATGATTTCGAGGATGAAGAAGACGACGATTACGACGACGACTTCGTCGATGAAGAGGGTGATGAGTAGGTGATATCCATCCGCTTGCGAGTCTTAAGGCGAGCCCCAGCGACCCCTTCCATGCTCAAGCATTTGCAGGGTTTCTTGCTGCCACAGGTGTGCTAAGAAAAGCTGTGGGCTTTTTGCTTCACGACGCCGGTACCTGAACTAGGGTTGACTTAGTTGTTTTCGCAATCAGGTAGAATCGTCATGTTCGACTTCCTCGTCTCAGGTAAACAAAAACGTGCGCAGGCCATGTTGGCCAATCGAGTCAACAAGAAGTGCATGGAAGATGTGCAGGGCCAAGAACGTCTCGCCAGCCGTCTGTCAGATGTTCACGCAATGCTCGTGATTCCTGCTGAGGGCCGGACCTGGCAGTTTGAGAACGCGGTTTCGATGCTCGGCAGCGACATCAGTGCGTCTGGAATGTGCCTACTGCACAGCGGAGGTCAGTTCAGCGGTGATGTGCTGGTCGAGATGCAAAACGAAGGCGGATACCACTACGTCCGCGCGGCTGTGAAGTACTGCGAGTCGCTTGGGTACAACTATCGACGTATCGGAGTTGAAGCGAAAGAGGTTGTTCACCTCAACTCAAAGCAAACAAGCGTTTTGGAGTCACGTCGAGCAGCATTCGCGGCGGAAGAAGAAACTGCGGGAACCGCTGAGTGACCGACGTGTCGCAACGGCTTAGCCAGAAGCTACGTGGCCCGCATTCGATTGATGACCGTAGAGATTTTCTCGACGGCGGCATCGATCTCTTCGACTGTGTTCTCGCTGGAAACTGAGAACCTGACGGACGAGGAGTAGACTTCTTCCTCGCAACCCATGGCCACCAAAGCCGGCGCCGGATCGGCCGAGCCGCTTGCGCAAGTGCTGCCCAGTGAGCACGCGACTCCTTCAAGGTCGAGTGCGACCAGCATGGCTTCTCCGTGCAGGCCGGGAAACGCGATATTCAGTGTGTTCGGAAGTCGGTGTTCTTGAGAACCGTTGACGACAGTTGGCGAGCAGCGTTCGACTAGTCCCGATTGAAGCCGCTCTCGAAGCGTCTGTGTCTGCTCCATCCGCTGCGCACATTCGCGATCGAAGATCTCAAGGGCTTTCGCCATACCAACTGCAAGCGCAACTGCTTCGGTGCCCGGTCGGAGGCCAGATTCCTGGTGCCCACCGAATTGAAACGGAGGTAGCCGAGTTCCCTCTTTCAGAATCAACGCTCCGATTCCCCGCGGCCCATGAAACTTATGCGCGCCGAGGGCCAATGAGGTGACGTTGCTTTGTCGGAATGAGATAGGGATCTTTCCAACGGCTTGAACAGCATCCAGATGAAACGGAATGGAGTGTTGTTCGCACCTGCTTGCGAGCGGCTGGATGTCCTGAATCACGCCAGTTTCGTTGTGAGCCAAAATGATGGATGCGAGTCGCACGCTTGGCCAGTCAATGTCGTCGTATTGGTCTGGTCGAAGTAGTCCCTCAGAGTCCACTTCGAGGTTTTGAATCGTCCAGCCCTTGGGTTCTAACTGGCGACAAGTCTCCACCGTTGCAGGGTGCTCGCCTGCCGTGAGAAGAATCGTGCCGGGCTCCTGATCGGCGAATCCAAACAGGGCGGTGTTGGTCGATTCTGTACCACCGCTGGTCAGAATGACTTCCTTCGGATCCGCGTCAAGCACCCGAGCAATTGTCTCGCGCGCGTCTTCCAACGCCTGGCGCGCGTGTCGGCCGGGGGCGTGGCGGCTGCCAGGGTTGGCGTAGCTCTCGGCAAAGTGCTTTGACATAGCGTCGATCACTTCCGGGTGCGGTCGCGTTGTCGCGTTGTTGTCCAGGTACACGTACATTGATGTGCTCCAGGTGAAGGCGCGGTCAGCGAAGGATTCGATTTCGCTGCCTACAAAGTGTTCTAGCCGAACGCCTGATCGGCTTCGGTTGAACCGTTGAGTGTCAGCACCAGTGATCGCGAACTGGCTCGATCACGATGCTCACACAGGAAGATCCCCTGCCAGGTTCCCAGCACCGGTCGCCCGTGACGGATTGGTACAGTTACCGAACTCCCGAGCATCGAAGCCTTTACATGCGCGGGCATGTCGTCGGGGCCTTCGCACGTATGGGTGTAGGGAAAGTCCTCGGGAGCGATCGCGTTGAAGGAGCTTTCGAGATCGACGGGAACATCCGGGTCGGCGTTTTCGTTAATCGTGAGTGACGCCGAAGTGTGCTTGATGAACACATGCAGCAATCCGACGACGGTCTCACCGATCTCCGGCATCGCCGCTATGACCTCACGCGTGATGAGGTGAAAACCACGGGACCGCGGCGCGAGTTGTATTTGTTGTTGCTGCCACACTAGGCACCTCCGATCGCTTTCCATCGCAGCCAGTGATCCGCAAGCACAATGGCAACCATCGCTTCAGCCATTGGAACGAACCGAGGTAGCAGACACGGATCGTGTCGCCCCTTGGTCTGAATTGTTGTTGAGTTGCCTTCGCGATCGACGGTCTCTTGTTCAATAGGCAGGCTGGATGTTGGTTTGACGGCAGCTCGCAGAATGATTGGTTCGCCGCTGGAGATACCGCCCAGCATTCCGCCATGACGGTTTGAACTGGTCCCGACCGGTGGCTTGCGTTCGTCGTTTGGCACAAACAAATCGTTGTTGTCACTGCCTTTGGCCGTCACACAACCGAAGCCAATTCCGTATTCCACACCAAGCACCGCTGGAAGGCTAAACAAAGCCTTCGCAAGGTCAGCCTTCAGCTTATCGAAAACTGGTTCTCCCAGACCGGCTGGGATTCCGGTGGCGACAATTTCCGCCGCGCCACCGATTGAGTCGGTGTTTTTTCGGACGTTGTCGATCAGAGCCAACATCTTCGCTGCTGCGTCCGGATCAGGACATCGAACCGGATTGAAGGAACCGTCTGCGTTCTTCTCAACGTCATCAAGAGTCACGCTTTCCGGGGCGCCGATTTTGGCGACCACATCACCCACCTGAGTCACGTAGCCGATAACCGAGCCACCGAATTCAGTTGCAATCAGTTTCTTGGCGATTGCTCCAGCCGCAACTCGAACTGTCGTTTCTCTCGCGCTGCTGCGGCCACCGCCGCGGTAATCTCGAAAACCGTATTTGGCATCGAACGTAAAGTCGGCGTGGCCAGGCCGATATTTGTCCTTGATGTCGCCGTAGTCGCGGCTTCGTTGATCCTTGTTGCGGATCAGGATGGCGATGCTGGTTCCGGTCGTCCGTCCTTCGAAGACGCCGGAAAGAAATTCCGGTGCATCGGGTTCGTCTCTTTGCGTGACGATCTTGCTCTGCCCAGGCCGACGACGCTGCAGGTCGGGAATCAGATCATCGACGGTGAGTTCAAGTCCGGAAGGAACGCCATCGACGATGACAACATTGCCCGGTCCGTGACTTTCGCCTGCTGTAGTAATGCGAAATGCCTGTCCAAACGAATTTCCGGGCATGGTGGTCTCGTGGGTGAATCGAAAGATGGAATTCTAACGCTTGCTGTGCGCTGGCGGTACTGGCCAATGGTGTCTGTAGCCATCGGGTAGAGCTGAGCAAACGCCGGGGCTTTCACAGCAGTGCCGGAACTGCGCTTCACTTGGTCGTGGCCTACGATGGGTCTTCGATCAAAGTCGGTCTTCGAAGCCCTGTTCGCGTAACGCTTTTACCAAGTCTCGCATGGCGTCGGCGTCGTGTCGGTTTGCGATAAGTGTGGCGTCTGGTGTGTGCACGACAATGCAGTCCTTCATGCCAAGGGTTGCCACAACGTGATCGCTTGACGTGCGAACAATGCACCCTTCTGTGTTGACGCCACAGAATGGGCCATCGATCGTGTTGCCTTGTTTGTCTTCACCCAGAAGCCTGGGCAGAGAGAGCCAACTGCCAACGTCGTCCCATTCAAACGGTGCTTCGACTACGGTGACGTTCGTCGCTTTTTCAAGGACGGCGTGGTCGATGGAAATGGAATTCATCTGCGGGAATTCTGTCGACAACAACGCTTCGTACTTGTCGGTTCCAATGGCATCGGCGAGGGCTTGCAGTCGCGATCGCATGTCGGGTTCATGGTCCGCAAGCACATCCAGAATCGTTTGTGCTCGCCAACAGAAGATACCGCAATTCCAGTAATACGAACCGGCATCGACGTACTGTTGAGCGATCGTTTGTTCTGGCTTTTCGCGAAAGGAGCTCACTGCAAACGCGTTCTCTACACCCGCCAATGCGTCGCCACGTTCAATATAGCCGTAACCGGTCGCGGGGAACGCGGGCGGCACTCCGAAGAGAACAAACTGGTTTGGATCTTCCGCCACGATTTGTTGTGCGATGCGTCCTGCATTCTGGAAGACCTCCATCGGTTTGATGACGTGGTCTGCCGGCATGACAAACATCACGGCGTCCGGGTCTTGATGCAAGAGGTTAATCGCCGCCAGCCCCAAACACGGAGCCGTGTTCCGAGCGCATGGTTCGATCAGGATGTTGGGCTGGGGGACGCATGGTAGCTGACGACTTGTTTCTTCTGCTTGTACCTGGTTTGTTACAACCCATGTGTTGTTCGGTTCGATCCAACCATCGCACCGCCCAACAGTGTTTTGGATCATGGTTTTGTCACCGGAGAGCTTCAAAAGCTGCTTCGGTGTTTTTGTTCGGCTCTGGGGCCAAAAGCGTGTTCCGCTTCCGCCCGCCATTACAACTGCATGTAGCATGGTGTGGCTCGTGTTTGACGATACAAGGTTGGGGACGCATCATAGGCGGCTTCTTGAATCCTGCGAATGTCATCTCATGAACTCAGCCGAATGCGCATCTGCCAGACTGCTAACACCGCGAGGACGTGGTGCTGTGGCCACGATTCGCGTCGAAGCAAACGCCGGGAAATTGTCGGAACATGAACTGACAGCTTTGAATAAGTTGTTTGCTGCCGCGAATGGGAAGCCGCTAGACAAGCAGAAAGTTTCGCGAATTGCCTTTGGCGAATGGGGGCAGGGTGGGACGTCGGAAGAACTTGTCGTCGTGTGGGAATCAGATGCACTGGAGATTCATTGCCACGGAGGTGCCGTGTGTGTGAACCGAATTCTGGCCGACCTTGCGGCAGCTGGCTTCGCGACTAACGCCGATCCACCGCATTCGCTAAGTGCAGAATTGGCGAATGCTGTGCGGCAGGCACCGACATTACAAACTGCTGAGCGACTACTGGTGCAACAACGACTCTGGCCGATTTGGGTTCAGGGGCTTATGGCGACGCCATCGGTTGCTCAAGTGCAGGCGGAATGCGAAGAAGTTCTCAGGTGGTCGCAGTTCGGGCTTCACCTGACGAAACCATGGCAAGTGGCCATCGTGGGTGAACCGAATGTTGGTAAGTCTACGCTACTCAACTCGCTGCTTGGTTTTGACCGATCCATCGTGTTCGACGAACCAGGTACAACGCGTGACATCGTTTCGGCTCGGACGGTATTCGAAGGCTGG
>JBGCDN010000437.1:0-2980 GCA_045105495.1 Planctomycetaceae bacterium | reverse complement strand
GAAGAGGGTGCCAACGTTCGAGAGCGACAGTCCATCGTAAAGCTGCCTGACCTGAACTTCATGAAGGTCGATGCCCGAATTCACGAGTCCAAGATTAGTCGAATTGATATTGGTCAACCGGTTGAGATCGAAGTCGATGCTCTGCCGGGCGTTATCTATAACGGTGTTCTTGATTCCGTATCTTCGGTTCCCGTTCCCGGCAGCTGGCCAAACACAGACCTCAAGGAATACGAGTCTGTCATTCGCATTACCGACGACGTCGAGAAGGTTCGCGAACTGCGTCCCGGAATGAACGCAGAACTGCGAATCATCGTCCAACAACGCGCTGAGGATGCTCTGCAGGTTCCTGTTCAGGGCGTGATGTCCATGATGGGTAAGCACTTCACCTACGTACTGACTCCAGATGGTGGAGAACGACGTGAGCTCGTGATTGGCGATTCCAACGACGAGTTCATGGAAGTCAAAGACGGAGTCAAAGTTGGCGAGAAGGTCATCATGAACCCTCGGACGCACTTTGCTGACGAGATTGCCGAGCTGGAAGATCGTCTGGTTCAGGAAGCTGAAGCCGACAATAAGAAGAAGCCAGTCAAAGCCGTTAAGAAGAGTGCCAAGGGGACAGGTCGTGGTAAAGGCAAGTCTGCTGCTGGCAAGCAGGGCGGTGGTCCGGCCGCCGGTGGTGGTCGTCCGGGTGGTGGAAGCTTCGATCCTGCCAGCATCTTTACACGGATGGATAAGAACGGTGACGGAAAGATTACCTCCGATGAAGACACCAGCGGACGTATGATGGCCAGCGATAAGGACGGCGACGGAAGCGTCAGCAAGGAAGAATTCATGGAAGCCATGAAGAGATTCATGAAGTGATCGGACTTCTGCTTCTCAGTTCCTCCTAACTCCAGCCGAGCCACTTCCTGTGACCAAGACAGAATCTAAGCCACAAACCGACCTTGCCGCCCAGGTTGTCGAGATGCAAAAGCATTACGACCTGGGAACGGTTTTGGTGAAGGCACTTCGAGGCGTGTCTCTTGATTTCCCCAAAGGTGACTTTGTGGCGATCATGGGATCTTCAGGAAGTGGCAAGAGCACACTGCTGAACTTGTTGGGTGCTTTGGATAGGCCAACTCATGGCAAGTACATCCTCGGCGGCTACGACGTGTCGACATTGTCCGACAATGAGCTGTCCAGTATCCGCAACAAGCTGATTGGGTTCATCTTCCAGTCGTACAACCTGATACCTCAGTTTACGGTCCTGGAGAACATTGAGGTTCCGCTTCACTATCGTGACGGATATCCACCGATTTCCGGCAAGGATAAGAAGCGGTGTGAAGAACTTGCTGCGATGGTCGGGCTTGGCGATCGAATGGATCACCGCCCGTTCCAGCTTTCCGGGGGTCAGCAACAGCGTGTTGCGATCGCCAGATCTCTCGTGAACGATCCGGAGATTATTCTCGCGGACGAACCTACGGGTAACCTGGACTCGAAAACAGAAGCGGAAATCATGGGGATGCTGACCAAGCTGAATGGCGAGGGAAGAACCATCATCATGGTGACACACGAAGACAACGTGGCCGAAATCGCCAAGCGTCAGATTTTCATGAAAGACGGACTCGTTGCCGGTGAAGGCATCTTCAAAGGCTAACTGTCCGAAAGGCAGGTCATGTTTCAAGTCATCCGCACAATCGAGCTCGCGTTAAAGAGCCTGATGCTGCACAAGTTGCGATCAGGTCTAACGGTGCTTGGTATCGTTTTCGGCGTGTTCTCTGTAATCGCCATGCTTGCCATCGGCGAAGGGGCAAGTCAGCAGGCCCAGGACCAAGTGTTGGAACTGGGAGCCAATAACATCATCGTGCGAGCGATCAAGCCGCCACAAGAATCGCAAAATACCGGGCAGCGGTCCCGCGTTCTTCGATACGGGCTACTTCGTTCCGACTACCGATTGTTGTCTCGGACAATTCCAACTGTCATCAACACAATCCCGATTCGCGAAATTCGCAAAGAGTCTCGATACCTGCACCGAGTCATGTCCAACAGCCGCATCGTTGGATGCACAGCCGACTATGTCGAAGTAAACCACCTTGGCATGTCACGCGGAAGGTTCATTAGCGAGCAGGACAACAACACGAAGGCGAACGTAGCGGTCTTGGCCAACGGCACAGCAGAGACTCTGTTTAAGGCAGACGACCCGCTGGGCAAGGCTGTGAAGATCAACAACGAGTACTATCGAATCATCGGCATAACCAAGCCGCGAACGGCATCTGCGGCAATCGGTGGCAGTATGTCGGGCCAGGACTTCAACAAAGACATCTACATCCCATTGAAGACTTTTCAGAGTCGACTTGGCGATTTGATCTTCAACGTACAGCCCGGTTCATTCTCTGCAGAACAGGTCGAGCTCAATCAAATCACTCTGCAGGTCAAAGACGACTCTGCTGTCGTGGGAACGGCCGAGGTGGTCCGAGAGACTCTCAAGAAGACGCACCGAGACAAAGAAGACTACGCCGTCGTGGTTCCGCTGGAACTGCTCAAGCAGGCTCAGCAGATCAAGATGATCTTCAATGTCGTTCTCGGATCGATCGCCGCGATCAGCCTTGTGGTTGGTGGCATTGGCATCATGAACATCATGTTGGCAACGGTCACGGAACGAACCAGAGAAATCGGCGTTCGCCGCGCGTTGGGGGCTAAGCAGTGGGATATCGTGAGGCAGTTCCTTACGGAAACCATTGTGCTGGCGGGCAGTGGAGGCGTCATTGGGATCCTTCTCGGCCTTGCGACACCGTACATCTTCTTGGCCGGTCAATGGGTTGTTTCCAACTACATGATGGATTCCGCGGCGGCATCGGGCGGTTCTGAATTCAGTTCGATGTTTGGCGAACTCGTCCCGATCGTGCGCTTCTGGAGCGTTCCATTGGCGTTTGGCATCTCTGTGTTCATCGGACTTATTTCCGGTCTCTACCCAGCATGGGCAGCCGCCCGGCTCGATCCG
>JBGCDN010000436.1:0-8238 GCA_045105495.1 Planctomycetaceae bacterium | reverse complement strand
CCGCGACCGCCGGCAAATGGTGATCGACTACACCAAAGAAAAGTACGGCGAGAAGAACGTCGCTCAGATTGGAACTTACGGAACGCTCAAGGCAAAAGCCGCCATCCGCGACGTTGGCCGCGCGCTGGATGTGCCGCTGCCGCGTGTGAACGAGATTGCGAAGATGATTCCCGAGACGCTGGGAATCAAGTTGAAAGATGCAATCAAAGAGAACCCGGATCTCGAACAAGCGTACAACGGTGACAAACAGATTACAGAGTTGCTGGATTTCGCAATGGGCCTCGAAGGTCTCGCGCGAAACTGTGGAACGCACGCGGCTGGTGTCGTGGTCGCGGATTTACCGCTGGAAACAGTGGTTCCGCTGCAGCGGATTACCGGCAAGGAAGACATCATCACGCAGTGGGACGGTCCAACCATTGAGGCGATCGGCCTGCTGAAGATGGACTTCCTTGGTCTGCGGAACCTGACGATTCTCGACAAGGCTGTCATCAATGTGCAGCGGTCGCATCCTGAGTTCACGCGGATTGGCGTTCAAAAGAACCTGACTGACCCTGACACGTTTGCCTTGTTGCAACGCGGTGAAACGAAGGGCATCTTTCAGTTCGAGTCCGGCGGTATTCGCGATCTGCTGACGAAAATGAAGCCGGATCAGTTTGAAGACATCATCGCGACGTCTGCACTATATCGGCCAGGACCGCTGGAAGGCGGCATGGTCATGGAGTACGTCGAGGTTAAGAACGGGCGGCAGAAGGCCAGAGAAGTTCATCCCATTGTCGACGAGGTTCTGAGAGAAACTCACGGCGTGATGGTGTATCAGGAACAAGTGATGCGGATTCTAAACCGCGTCGGCAACGTTCCTCTGGCGGGTGCGTACCAGTGTATTAAGGCGATTAGTAAGAAGAAGGAAAAGATCATCGCCGGGTACCACGATGGGTATCTGGCTGGTGCGAATGAAAATGGGATCGATGAGAAACTGGCCCAGGAACTCTGGGACATGATCATCGCGTTCGCCGGTTATGGCTTTAATAAGTCACACTCAACCGCCTATGCACTCATCGCTTACGAAACGGCATTTCTGAAGGCACACTATCCAGTTGAATTCATGGCAGCCTTGCTGTCGTGCGGAATGGAGAGCACCGAGCGGATTAGTGAGCACATCGATGATGCTCGCCGGATGAAGTTGGAAGTCCTGCCTCCTGACATCAACAGTAGTGTAGTCGAGTTCGGATTTGTTGATGGCAAGATCACGTTCGGAATGGGAGCCATCAAGGGTGTCGGCGTCGTCGCTCTTCAGGCCATTGTTGATGAGCGCGAGGCCAATGGGTTGTTCAAGAATATTTACGACCTGACCGAACGCGTTGACCCGAAGCTGCTCACGAAAGGCGTTCTTGAGATCCTCATCAAGGCCGGCGCGTTGGATTGCTTTGGGCCGAACAGAGCCCAGCATCTGTTGGTGTTCGAGCGAGCGGTCCAGGCGGCGATCGCAGTGCAGAAGGACAAAGCTCGCGGACAGAAGAGTCTGTTCGGCGGCGCTGACGATCCTGAAGTCGAAGAGATCGGCGACGACATCGGCATACCCGAAGCTCCAGACTGGACCCGCAGTCAAAAGCTGGCCATAGAGAAAGAAGTCCTCGGGTTTTATCTGACGTCACATCCGTTGGCGGAGTACGGCGAGCGGATTACTCGCCATGCCACGCATCGAAACATCGATCTCGGCGAAGCTGATGACGGAATTGAAGTGACCATTTGCGGAATGATTTCTTCCATCAAGAAAGCCGCAACGAAAAAGCCCAGCCGGAACAATCACACGCGGTATGCCAACTTCGACTTTGAAGATCCATCGGGCATTGTCCGGTGCATCATCTGGCCGGAAGACTACGCTCGCTACGAAGAGGACGTGAAGGTCGAAAACATTCGCATCCTCAAAGGTCGAGTTGATCGTCGCGGCCGAGAACCGAACGTCATTGTCAACAAGCTCATGACGCTCGAGCAGGCCGACAAAGAGTTCACGACGCACGTCGCTATCAAGTTCCAGCGAGGACTCCACACAGCAAACGACATGGAAAAGGTTCGCGACATCGTAAAGCGATATCCGGGACAGACAGACCTTGTACTGGTTGTTGATTCGTTCGATGCCCCACCCGAGCCAGTTGTCGCATCCACACAGCAAACGGATGAAAGCTCTGGCGGCACAGCGACAGCAACCGCTCCCCAAACGACAGTCGGTCGCCGTGTTCGCTACATCTTAAGCCTGCCGAACGACTGCCATGTTAGCTGCAGCGAAGAGTTCCAACGCGAGGTCACAGATGTTCTGGGCCAAGGACACCTCCGCCTTGGCAGTTCACAAAAAGGTAAAGGCGGCGGTGGCGGAAGCATCGGTCGCTAACAAGCGTTCTTCGAGTACCTCATCGCCGCATGTGCGGTAGACGAGCTTTGGACCTAACGCGCGAGTGCGTCGTACAAGCGGCGGCGTTGAAGGTTCGGACTTCCCCCAACCACAGCCCAAGACACAGCGTGCACTGGCTTCATCTGGACCAGCTGCCGCCACCATCTCTTTTGCCAAGGTGGGCAGCAATAGAAGTCGTCTTCAAAACTCGTAGTCAGTTCGCTGACTTAGCTGCATTCCCTTGAACAACAGGTTCGCTGCCAGTCTCGACCTGCTCAGCGAAGAACGACTGAATCACAAGCATGATGGCACCGACCACAAGAAGAATGTCGGCCACATTAAACGTCGCCCAATCAAAAGTGCCGAAGCGGAATCGCAGAAAGTCTCTCACCGCTTGAAGAGGTTCGCCAGTAACTGGATGCGTCCATCCGTGCAGCGCGAGTCGGTCGTAGAGATTTCCAAGTGTTCCGCCACTGATGAGCCCGAGCGTTACAGTCAGCCACATGCTCTTCGCAGCTTGTAAGACAAACAGCCAGTACAAGACACCGAGGAAGGCCCCCACACTCAACAGGGCGAAGAGCCAGGCTTTGCCTTGG
Source organism: Planctomycetaceae bacterium (assembly GCA_045105495.1). Taxonomy (GTDB): domain Bacteria; phylum Planctomycetota; class Planctomycetia; order Planctomycetales; family Planctomycetaceae; genus CAYNWT01. The sequence continues at coordinate 5,256 of JBGCDN010000436.1, read as the reverse complement.
CCCAGTCCCCATAGTGCACCGCTGTTGAAGCTGGTGTGAAGTTCGAACTTCAGCCAGCCGTCCAACAGCCACCCAGTCCGCCCACCGGGCGCTCCAAGCTGAGCGAAGACGTAAGACTTCGACCAGAGATCAAGGACTGCTCCGGCTCCAACCAGCAACAGAAAGATCACGTACCTGTTGCCGGGGACTTGTCTCATAGCAGTTCTTCGCGACGTCGCTTACAGTCAATGCAATTACGTGCGTAAGGTATTGCGTTGAGACGCGTTTTGGCAATTCCACATTTGGACTTAGCTTTGCCTTCTTCCACGCAATCCTGACACTGCCCAAATGTGCCGTCCTCGATCCGTTCAAGCGCTTCGGCAATTTCTTTCAGCACTTCCTGATCGTTCTGAGCGAACTGTAACGAGAAGTCGCGTTCCCACGAATCAGTTCCAGCATCCGCGAGATGACTAGGTGCACCGTCGCCCGTGGCGTTCGAGGAGGACAGAGCCTTGGTGGTAAGCTGGTGAACATCCCCTCGCAGCCTTGCTCGAAGGGTAAGAAGCAGGTTCTTGTACTTCTGGGTATCCGCTTTGTTCATAGGGCTGGCCAGTCGAGGATGTTGTAGGAGGGATCAGGATTATCTCCAGACAAGCCGTGACTGCAAGTCAGACGAAAACCCACACCTGAACTCCCTTGGTCAGCAAGAGGGCTAACCACCACGTGTGAAATGTCGAGAGACAACCGATCCCTTCCTCGATCGATGAAACCCAAGCCGCTAGTGTCTCAAGGCCAGCATTGTACGGCGCATAGAAAAGCCGTGCCAAAAGACTTTGGCACGGCTTTGTAATCTCTGTTGAGCAGTTCTTTGTTAGAACCCAGCAGGGCTGTTTTGAGGACCGCCACCGCCAGCTCCGGAGCCAGAATCGTCGTCGTCGTCAAGCAGAGCGTATCCGCCGACACCGAGGCCTGCTCCCAGCAGAGTACCGAGACCACCTAGGCCTCCACCACCGCCGCCGAAGCCTCCACCACCGCCACCACCCAGGTAACCGCCGCCGCCACCGCCGTAGTAGCCACCGCCACCAACTGGGCTCTCGACGTAGCCGCCTTCACCGATGATCGTACCTTGATCAACGATTGGGCCATCGATCACTTGATCGACAACACAAGTGCTGTCGCAGAAGGTGTCCATCGTGTAACTCATGTCGGTGCAGCCAACAAGAGCTGCGTCGAACTGTGGTACACAAGGATCAACGTAGGTCTGTGGGACACATTGGATTGCTGAGCAGCACGCTCCAGCATCAATCGCACAACCACCACCGAACTGCGACGGGCATGTTGCCACGACCGAGTAAGCACCGGGATTGAGATTCGCCATGGTGAAGACACCGTTAGCGTTTGTATTCGCAACTTGAACAACTTCACCGTTTTGCACCAAGCTAACCTTCGCTCCTTCAGCAGGCAGCTGGTGCGGTGCTGAATCAGTTAGCCAGTGAATACGACCGTTCAGAGCCCCGTCTTCAGTCAGCTTCACAGGCTGCTGCTTCAGAACGACACCAGCTTCGCCGACCGTGTCAGCTTCTGGCATCTGAAAGGCTCGAGTCTTGAAAGAAACAGTTGTCACGTTTGCAGCTTCCAGGTTCTCTTCAGCCGGTGGAGCTGGCAATGGCAACATGTCTGGTGTTGGTGATGCAGGGGGTGCCATTGGGACCGCAGTCTTTTGACCGCAGTACTGAGAACACAAGTCAGTGTAGACTTCAGACTTGATTACGTTCCCGACGACTTGGAAGTCCTGACTCGGAACCGCAGCCGAATCGAGAGTGAGCTCCGTTAGCTGACCGTCAAAAGGCAGGACAGCAACGGCGTATGCAGCCAAGCCGTCTTTCCCAGCAGTAACAACCGAGTATCGCCCCGCTTCGAGGCCTGAGACCTTAAACAGGCCGGCATCTCCGGGCTTCACGACGGCAGCAGCCTGACCGTTCCGGACGAAGTGAACCTTCACATTTTGGGCGAACGAGAAGTCATCAGCCTGAAGAGTCTTCAGGCGACCGACGATGTCGCCGCTCTCAGTCATGTGAACGAAGTGTGTGTTCTTACTAATTTGCAAGGTCGGCGACTGAATCGCTTCAGGCGTCGTGTCGACGTCAGCGACCGATGACGCGTTCAGAGCGACTGCAGCAAAGCAGCACGTTGCGACCGCAAGTGCGGGCACTGCGCCCTTCATAAGAGCAGCGAAAAGCGATGATTTCATCTGTAAATCCTTTGAGAGCGCGGCCCCAAAGCGGACAAACGAGCTGTTGAACTCGGTAAGTTACGGTATTTTGCGAGAGACGGTATCTTGTTCCTCTTACGCAGTCAATGCAAGCGCAGGAGCTCTCAAAACGGCAAAAGGACCTACAATGAGTGCACTTTCGTGCGCATCGGTAGGTAAAACTACGCATCTCTCTTCCGTCATATCGGAATCGCAAATTAGAAGCTTTTCCCAGACTGTGAAAGTCCGCAGCAATAGCAAGACGCTCCAAGCTGGAACTCACGTTATCCGTCTAGACGTCGTGGCTTCACTGAACCACCAATTCGCGACAATTCCACTTCTTTCGCGCGCGACGGGTCAAGCAAGACGGTTGGAACTCGGGCCACTACACTCCCCGGCTCCAAATCCACAGATAGCCGGTGAAACATGTCAGATCTTTCCGAATCCGTTTCTGTAAACATCCGTCAACGTCGAACTGTGAAACCCAAGCATCTTTCTTCTCAACATGTCGAAATGGACATCATTGGCGAGATGCTTGAGAACGCCAACTGGGCACCGACTCACGGGATGACCGAACCGTGGCGTTTTACCGTCTTTGCAGGTGAATCTCGATCCGAAGTCGCTGACATCCTTGTTGAGGCCTACCAGGCCGAAACCGCTCCAGACAAATTCAAACCAGCAAAACTGGAGAGCATGCGGACCAACCCAATGCGAGCTCCAGTCCTGATCTCAATTGGAATGAAGCGTCAGGAATCGAAAAGGATCTCAGAGCTGGATGAAATACAGGCCGTCGCCTGTGCAGTGCAAAATATGCACCTCACGGCAGCTTCGCACGGTCTGGGAGCGTTTTGGTCGTCCAACGTTGCGGTATGCAGCGATCGCATGAAGCAGTTTCTCGGCCTCGAAGAAGACGACCGAGTTCTGGGCTTATTGTATGTTGGCTACCCACAGGCGGACTGGCCGGCGGGGGAACGCACGCCAATTGAGAACAAAGTGACGTGGCGAACCAGCTAGACCACATGGAAGAAATCATTCGCCTCGGAAACTATCGAAGAGCCACTGAGATCGTCCGAATTAATTTGAACACCGGCGCCATAACGACCAAGAACTTTCATTCCTGCTGACCGCCCGACGCAGACCGCGGCCTAATTTCTCTGATCCGTGAACCTCTTTACTACGTTTGCAGTCTGGAACTCCCCCGCGATAAGCTGCGACAACCAGCAGCGGGCCCGCGAGGCGATCGGCAAAAGCAAATTGCGATGAGGAAACTTCGATGACTGAAGAGAATGTACAGGCAAACGAGCCAGCTCCGACTCCACCAGAACCGGAGGCGCCGGAAGAACAGACAGTCATTCTGGTCTCATACCCGAAGATTGTGTTCCTGTACCCAACTCTAATCGCCGCCATCATCTGCGGGATGTACATGTGGATTAGCGGGGCCGTTGATGGCCCAGAGGCTCCTGCTCAGGTAGCTGCTGTCGAAGGAGCTGAGGGTGCTGACGCGGCCGACGATGTAGAGGCTGGTGATGATGAGGTGAGACCCGGTTCTCACACAGCCCACGTCATGGCGCGATTCTTCTTACTGGTACTAACGATCAACCTTGTCGTCATCTCGTTCGACTTCCCTCGGACAACATCGCTGACGCTGTTCTTCTTCGTCGTATCTGTGGGAGTAATTGTCTGGATGATATTCCGTCTGAACCCTGACGTGTTGCCGGGAGTGACGGATTGGATTAACAGCGTGACACCGTTTGCCAATGCGACTTTCTACTTCTTGTTTTCGCTGGTCATGATTCTCCTCTACATCGGAGTCGCGATCTCTGTGCGGTTCGACTACTGGGAAGTCCGACCAAACGAACTGCTTCACCATCATGGTGTCCTGAGCGACCTCGAACGATTCTCAGCGCCTAACCTCAGAATCAACAAAGAGATCAATGACGTCTTTGAATACGCACTGTTGCGTTCAGGCCGATTGATTCTTCACCCAAGCAACGAACGACGTGCGATCGTGCTTGAGAACGTCTTCTTTATTAACCGTAAAGAGACACAAATCACCCGTATGCTTGGTGCACTTCAGGTGCAAGTCCGAGAACAAAGCTAACAGTTTCAAAATCGAATCAGGCCCGGCATTGCAAAGCGACGCCGGGCCTTTTGCTTTCAAGCCACCCCCATTCATAGAAGCAAACCCGTGCAAGTCCTGACTGCTGAAGAACGCGAACAATTCAAAGTTGCTGCCGACAAGTGCCTCGAAATCGTTGCGGCGGGAACGCCAGATGATGAGCTTTTCGAGGATGACAACATCGAGACATTCATCGAACTGCTGGCGTCACTGCTGGAAAAGTACGACGACCTGAGCGGACTTCGTTACCGAGAGAAGACGTTCGTGCCAGAATACTCGCACGATGAAGATGGCGATTACATTTCTGGTGTTCGCTGGTTCGACGACGACAAGTTTGAAGTCATCGAGTAAGTAACGCGTGACAAGGTGGCTCTCCGCTACAACTTCTGATCAACCAGAAGACTCAGAAGTTGGAAGAGAGCCACTCGCTACTGGTCGGTTCTCTTTCGGAAGCCAGCTGTCCCTCGACTCAACGCGTCGCGTCCGAACTTCGATCGGATAGAGTCTGACACGGAATCCAGCTTGCGATCTTTCGCAGACGTCTCGGCAAATAAGTCCATCTGGCGTGTTCGTTCCCGAGTCATGTTGGACACGCCGATTCCGATTAACCGTACTGCCCTGTGCGGACATCGGTCGAGCAGTTCGGCGGCTGATTCCCAAATTTCATTTGTCGAATCCACGGCCGATCCGAACGACTTCGATCGGCTGATCGTTTCGAAGTTCGAGAACCGAACCTTCAGCGTAACAGTCTTCGCCAACAGCTGATTGCGACGCAAGCGTTCTGTGACCTGTTCCGTCAGTTCCAGCAGCCAAGCGCGTAGCACGGTTCGATCTATCAGATTGGTAGTAAACGTAGTTTCGTGCGAAATCGTTTTGGCTTCCCTATCCGGTATGACAGCCCGGTTGT
>JBGCDN010000435.1:0-5458 GCA_045105495.1 Planctomycetaceae bacterium | reverse complement strand
GTCTTCGTCGTACATGCCTTCGTTGATGAGAATCGTGTCGTTATTGGCTGCGGAGTCGATGGCTGCCTGAATCGATTCGCCAGGAGATACCTCGAATGTGGTTAGCAGGACCCTTGGTTCCAAAGATTCGAGAGCGGCAGTTGCAGACTTCCGTCGAGAGCGGGTGTTCATCGTTGGTCCTTACGTCAGAGCGGTGATGTAAGGGGTAAACGCAAAGCTGTCAGCGATCGGACAGAAACTCTCACAATCCCAGGAATCAATTTTCGCACGCCACCGAGGTAGCTGGCCGACCAACCACGCCGAGGTGTGCAATTCGAAGCTGCAGTCCGAGTCTCTTTGACTTACTAGTGAACCGGGAAGCCGTCTATCCGGCAGCTGCTTCGTAGGTGTACGGAGCCTGCAATCCCAATGGAAAGCCAAGCTGCCAGTAGATCAGCAGCATGATGGTCCACGCTATTAGGAAGACAATCGAATACGGCAGCATCATGGCCCCGACTGTGCCGATTCCTGACTTCTTGACGTACCGTTGGCAGAACACAACGACTAATGGGAAGTACGGCATCATGGGCGTGATGATGTTGGTTGATGAGTCACCGATTCTATAGGCAGCCTGCGTGAGTTCCGGCGAGATCCCCGGATCACCAGCAAGCATCAGCATTGGAACAAAGATTGGTGACAGCATCGCCCATTTGGCAGAAGCCGATCCAACAAGCAGGTTGACTGAGCCAGCCAGAAGAATGATTCCAACAATCGTGACCGCTGGCGACGCTCCCGATTCCTTCAGGAAGTTCGCGCCTTTGACGGCGAGTAGGATGCCGATTTTCGATTCCGAAAATGCCGCGATAAACAGAGCCGCGAAGAATACGAGAACCATGTAGTAAGCCATCGATTCCATCGACTTGCTCATACCTTTGACGATGTCGCGATGACTCTTGAAGGTTCCGGAGACATAGCCATGAACAACACCGGGGATCAGGAACAAGAGAAAGATTAGCGGAACGATCGAGCTCATGAGTGGTGCGGCGGGCCGCAGTGAAGTTAGAGAACGTTCTTCCTCTGATGCCTCCACAACATCGCCAGCCTGCAGAGCAGGGGCGTCAGCAAGGCTGATTGAACAAGCTTGATCTTTCTTGACTTCATCAACCTCCGCATCAGATTTGGTCAGTGCCGATATTGCTCCGGTCCAAATCGTTTCCGTGGTGGCTTTTCCATCTGTCTCAGTGGTTCTCAAGATCCGTGCTTGTGTCGTTTTGATGAGGGTGCCTGTCGCGACTTGCCACGATTGTGTGCCGTCGTCGTCAACCTGAAGAGTGGCCGTTCCTTCAACGACGCGAGGAGCACGGAGAGCGGATTCGGCGGGGGCTGCCCAAAGGAAGAGTCCAACGAAGCCAAGTAGCATGGCTAGCAGGCCACAGATCATTCCAGCTTGATCGCGTTTCGTAGGCTGTTCCAACTTAGGCATCTCGCTGGGGTCGCCATCGATTTCCGTTTCCTTCAGTCGTGGTTCGATGATGTAGTCGGTGAGGAACCAGCCAACGCCGATGATGAGGATCGACGACACGCCTGTGAACACGATGTTGCAGAGCGGATTGACGACGTAGTCTTTGTCAACGATCTCTGCCCCTGTTGTCGTCAGGCCTGACAGCAGCGGATCGATTCCCGAAGGAATGAAGTTGGCGCTGAAGCCGCCTGAGACGCCGGCAAATGCAGCGGCGATTCCTGCCAGCGGGTGTCTTCCAGCGGCGTAAAACATCACGCCACCAATTGGGATGACAAGTACATACCCCGCGTCGGCCGCCGTATGACTGACGATTGCAACTAGCAACAGCATCGGTGTGAGCAGTTTCTTTGGAGTGAACTGCAGCATGTTCTTTAGGACAACATTGATGAAGCCAGACGCTTCGGCAACACCGACTCCTAGCATGGCAACCAGCACAACACCAAGCGGATGGAACGATGTAAATTGCTCGACCATGCCGCCAAGGAATTCAGCCAGTTTGTCCGGAGCTAGCAGGTTCTCAACACTGATCGAGCCCTTCGTCGCTGGGTTCACTTCAGTGAATGTCATTGAAGACATCTGCCAGGACAAAACCCAAACCAGAACCATTCCGATCACAAACAGAACCGCCGGATCGGGCAGCTTGTTGCCGAGCCACTCGAGTCCGTCAAGAAGCCTTGTGACCAGTCCTCGTTTCGCTGTTGAGTCGCTCGCCATGTTCTCCCCTCGTTGCTGGTTTTCTTCAGCATACCGGCGAGGCGATTCAATTTCATCCGCTTGTTGAGCTGGCCGCTGGGCCTTGGCGAGGAGCCTGCGCTTCGGCAACGACGGCGCTGAGGGGGAAGACGCAAATCATGCTGCCGACGAAGAACTCGCCCTCAAACTTGTTTGAGTACGGTTGCTCGCGGACCTTGTGGAATCGATATGGCACCACGGCTCCGTCTTTGCGTCGTATCCAATACCACTGGCCTGCCTTAAGACCCGAGTCGTTTGGTTGTGGGGCTTCAGCCATCACTTCGCCAGCCATGCCTTGAGAACCCCAAGGTCCTTCTTGAATGCGGCAAGGTGTTGTGGAACCAAGTCAGGTTTTCTGTGGTCGAGGTACTCTTCGTGGAGTGAGATTGGCCCGTTGTAGCCAGACTTGCTGAGCAGCTTGAGGAATTGCGTGGCGTCGATTCGCCCTTGGCCCAGCGGAACGTTTTCCGGCTTAGTTCCTTCGCCCCATTGAAAGTCTTTCACGTAGACCATCGAAATGTGAGGCTGCACCATTTGGAATGAAACCGGCCAGCTGGTTCCGCCTTCTACCGTCGCATGACGGATGTCATACGCCACACCGATGTGCGCGGGATCGATTCCGTCTAGCAGCATCGGTAAGTCCCAGATCGCCGCGCCGAGGTAGTTTCTGCCAGCGTGATTTTGATAGAGACCAGTAAGGCCCAATTCTTTGTTTAACGCGGCGAGTTCGCGGACCTGTGACTTCCAGTTTTCGATCTGTGGCTTGATTGGCTTCTTTAAGTCGTACTTGAAGTACTGCATTCGATACCGCTTGATGCCCAGTTTGGCGGCTGTCTTCAGCACAGATTCAGTGAGCGGTCGGCTGGCGTCGTTTATGTTCGATGCCAGAACCGTGAGTTCAAGATTTTGCTTTTTTAGCGCTTCAACAAGTTCAGGCAATTTGTCAGGAACCTGCTTCGGTTCGACATGCCCGCCCGGTCGAATTGGAGCCTCGATTCCATCGAAACCAATCAACGCCATTTGTTCGGTCAGTTGATCGAACGACAAGGAATTGAACGGCTTAGTGAACGCGCAGATCTTGTGTTGTTTTGCAGTCGGCGTTGCGTTTGCCGAAGGGTGAGTTGCGAGAGCTAAACCGGCAGATGCAGATGCAAGAAACTCACGACGATTCATGTTGTTCTCTCTCGGATTGGACTTTCTAGTTGGTCTGTCATCCTATGGTTCGAATTGGGGAGTTTCTATTGGCTGGCGTTTCACCGAGTCTGAGGTCGTCATTCACCACGCTCGGATGACAGGAACTGTGGGGTGGACCTCTCGGAAAAGATTGGATTGCTGTGATTCACCGTCAATCTTCGTGCAATACTGGTTCTGTACGGACGAGTACAGAAAAGCTGCAAAAGACCAGTGTTTTCTGGACGGCGTGCATTTTACCCAGCGATTTGGCGGCACACGGCGTAGGACCGGTGTTGAAACAACGCTGATTAGCTGACTTGACTGTGGCTGCCTGAAATGAATTCTCCAACGATCGAATCCAAAACCTGTCAGTGTGGCGAGCAAGTGCCTGCGAATTGCGTCCGCTGTCGATTCTGCGGAGATTTCCTGTACGAGCAGACGCGTCAGTTCCATGAAGAGAACATCGCTCGTAACGAAGTTGCGGAATGGATGGTCACAGTTGGGCAACAACAGTTCGGCCCACTCTCAACCGAAGCGCTTCGTCAGTCGCTGGCCACTCATCAGGTGCCGCCACAAGCGATGGTTTGGAAGCAGGGCCTCTCCGGCTGGATCGAAGCCCATCGCGTTCCAGAACTTTGGCCGCAGACGATTTCCAGCTAATAGCTTAGTTTCGTAGCGGCAAGCGGAATCCAGTATCTCGGGCACGGCTAGTGGTCTCGCCAATCTCGCCACCGTTGTCGATCCCATCTTCGCCAACGCTGTAGTACCGCAAGCTGGTTTCGTCCTGAGCTGCCAGCATCGGTTCGTCCGAGAATGGGTCGATTGTTGCGTCGTCGGCATGCTCGAAGAACTTCGAATCTGGCAGTGAACCTGATTCAGGATATTCGCCACCGTTGAGCTTCTGCCGCATCGCTGCCAACGCCAGTATCGCAGTTCGTTTTGTCGCTTCGGCTCGAACGAACGCCGTCATTGTGTTTGACAGCGACGGCAAAAGAAGTGCGGCTGCTGAATATCGCATCTTAGAGAAGACGTTTGAGTTCAAGCCGCGGAGCTGCGAATCGGACGCCGTTTGATATTCCTGAATGTCGCTCCAGGCGGCGTTGTGATTGCGGATGGCTCCCTCATAGAGGTTGAGCGCCAGTAGCTTGTTGTCCGCACGGAACGGTGCAGGTGAGAAGTTCTCGATTGCTTCCAATCCGATCGCTCGTTCGCCGACGTATGCTCGAAAGAGACTGCGTTTTAAGTCGGCTTGACTGATTGTTCGTTGCAGGTCGGCGAGTTGCTGATCATTCAGTTCGCAATACGGAACCAGTTCCAGCGTCAGATTGATGGCTACGTTGTTAACCGCAATTCGAACCAGTTGGGAGATGAGCGTTGGTTCTTCTGCCAGTGCGTTGGACACAGCGAAGACGCCCCGAATGTCATTGAGAACTCGCTCTGTATCGTTTTCACGTGCGGCTACGTGAGCATCCAGGCAGAGCAGGCGAGCGAGGGTTCGCATTTCCTGAGTATTCGTAAGAAGTGTGTTGATGCCCTGTTTGAAGTCCACAGGGAACCGAACTCGACCACCAGCTTTGGTTGCCTGGCGGACAGCCTCCAATTCGGTTTTCAGTGTGATCTCGACCGCTTCCTTCGCTTCCGGTAGTTGTGTCCATTCTTCGTCGAATGGAGGCACTTCGCCACCTCGTCCAAGGATTGGAAGCTCCATAACTTTACTGTTGAAGTCTTGCGTTTTGATGCGATCGCAGGCAGAGATCCAAACCTTCGTTGTGTCTTCTGCGTCTGACGGAACAATGTAAAAATCATTCAGCTCCGCGCCAGATGTTGGGAGTCCGGCTTGTTTTAGTTCGATCAATTTTGTTGTGACTTCGGACGTGCGTGATAAGACGCTGAAGATGAAGATTCCACCGAGCAGCAGTAGTACGCCAATGCCAATGATCGCGACTCGAGAGCGTCCGGAGCGATGTTTTGGGTTCGTCATGGAGGTTTCGCAGAATAGTCAGCTGGTTGATAGGGCGTGGCAGCAGTCAATACATCGATGGACCCAGATGG
>JBGCDN010000434.1:0-11270 GCA_045105495.1 Planctomycetaceae bacterium | reverse complement strand
CTGGTAGCCAAAAACTCAACAAGATCGCCGGGGTTCGCGAACGGAACAGTCTCGTCCTGCAAAGTTGTGTATTGGCCGGTGGCGTCGATGATTTTCTGAAACTCCTTCTCACGGAACTTGCCCACCGAATCGAAGTTCTCGAGCGTAAATCCGAGGCCGTTGATCTTCACGTGGCACCCCTGACAATTCTCAGGGCTGGTTTGCAGTTCAACACGCTCGCGGGTCGTCAGCCCCGGGTGAAGCTCGGCGCTGAAGGGCGTGAAAGCAGCATTGGGTGGTCTGAGCGATCGACCAAGCATGTAACGGATTAGGAAGACGCCACGGTGGATCGGCGAGGTGCTGTCGTCATACGCGAGGCCACTTAGCAGAAACGGGTGTGTAATCACGCCGTGGCGATGCTCCGGATCAGAAACACTACGACGAAGTGTGGGACCTTCTTCTTCGGCCGGCTGCCATTTGTCCCCATAGAACTCTGTGAGTCGAGGCGTTGTCATCGTCCAGTCGGCTCGGAACAACTCTCGGTAGTCGCTGTTTTCGCTCCATACGATCTCGTCAAGAAACGCGTTTAACGACTGACGCAAGTCGGCGACGATTTCGCGACTGAAACCGGGATACAGTTCTTCGTCCTTGGTGATTTCATCAATGTGTCGCATGTGCAACCATTCGTGCAGCATGCCACGCATTTTTCCGCGAACACGAAAGTCAGATACCAGTCTCCTTGCTGCCGCTCGTACCTGGTCGTCGGTTTGAAGCTTGTCCTGTGCAATTCGCTTTCGCAAGTAGTCGTCGCTGGGCAATCCGTCGAATAGTGTGAGAGCCAACCGGTTCGCAACCCGCTGTGATTTTGTGCGATCGTAATCGAGGCCCGGGTAGAGGAATCGAGGCGACTTCAAAGCGGCCATGAGTGATCGCTTGATTGCTTCTGCGTTGTCTTCTGTTGCGTCAACCTGGTTGTCGACATACAGCGTCTTGAGTTCGTCACTGAGCGGTCCACGGAAGGCTGCTTCGATGGTCTCCGTCAGGAACTGTCGCAGACGTGCTCTGTTTTCGTTTGGCTTCTTTCGGTTCCGTTTGTTGTAAAATGGCCACGCGACATCGGTGGCAAAATTTGCGAACTCAATCGCAGCTGCGGTTGTTGATTCGTCCCACTGCTTATCGATCGCGATGCCTCTGTCGAATCCGTAGCTTCGATCGTCTGGTGGCAGCTTGGTCTGAAGTGCAAAGGTTGCCGGAACGGATGCGGGAACGAGATTGCGAGCTGGGATGACTTCTTCAATTCCCTTTGGTGGAACCCATGCCAGTGTGATCTTCGCCGGCGGCTGTTCTGTCTTTCGCTTGCGCTGATAGAAGTCGATCTTGATTGGGTAGACACGGCCGGCGATCAGATTGACAGACTTACGAAACTCGGTCTTGTCACCAGACTGAACTCGATTGTTGATGAACTCTCGATCGTAGCCACCAAAGCTACAGATGAATCCGCAGGTTGAACGAATGACAATTTCGTATCGACCTGTGGTTTCAGCAAACAGTCCGCCTCGCCAGAAGATTGCGAAGTCCTTCGGGTTGATCTTTTCACCAGGTCCATCGTTGCCGAAGTCAAAATCGATTGTTTGATCGACGCGTTCGATCTTACGGTTCTTCCGGCTCCAGCGTGCTCCGTCAAAATACTCGGCACTGATCCCACGCGCCTTTTCTGGCCACATGACATTCACGTGTCGGGCGTACAAATCTGCAAGACTGTTTTGCAGCTGGGGTGCTGTCAGTCTGGCTAGACCGATTCGCGGAGGTCGGTTTCGAACGCGTGCAGCTTCGCTGTAGAAGCTGTAATGAATGTACTTGGCAACGGCGTTGGCATCTTTGTCAGTACAGACTTCCGGTTCGCCTTCCGGCATGGTCTCGCCGATGTACTTGGTGAGTTCACCAACAGTCGAGTCGCCAATAAGTGGGTCCGGGTACGAGTCGGCAACACCTTGTCCCTGATCGCCATGACAGCTTGCGCAGGATTCTCGATATACGGCTTCACCGCGTTTCAGAACCTCGGACGTATCCTGGGCGATAAGACTGCACGTATGAAAAAGCACGCAGGCAGTCACGGCCAAGTGTGTGGTGGTGATACGCATGGAGATGCGATTCATGGTGGGATTGTAGGAGGGCAGTGAGTGACGAGCAGTCAGGATCACTAAATCAGGCGGGAGCACTATTGTAGGAAGCAATGACGCCTCCTCCAACTAATATCGGCCGAGTTACTGCCGTCGATGCAGTTCACAATGCGGAAGAGCCGTTTGAACGGCCTTTTCCTTCGCATCCGTTGCGGAATAGCGAAAAACCTGCAGTGAACTGAGCGTTTCGAGTTCTCGCTGAGTGACGTGAACTTCTCTCACGGAAAGAACTTTCAAGTTCTGCCAACGGTGAATTGCTGGGAGGACTGCCGAGTCGAGATTGGTGTCAGTGACCAAACCACGAAGGGTGGGATAGGTGTCTGCCAACTGATTCAAGGCTCCGACATCGACAGGGTCTGCTGGCCCTTTGGATTTGAACCAAGTCCAAGCTGTTTCGGCGACACCGTGTTTGTCGTGAACGATGCGGAATGCAACAGCGGATTCTCTACCTGGCTCCAAGTCAAAGAACGACGTTTTTAATACTGGGCCAGATGGAAATTTATTCGATGGCTTCCGCTTTAGTTCTTCGGCAACCGAAGCAGAGGAGTCTCGCAGGCTGTTGATGATCTCCTGTGACACATTGTCACTGATGTAACGGATCGAACCATCTGCCATAGCGACCTGCGTTCCGTTCCAGGGGCCGCCGTAGTTGCCTTCTGTATTCAGCGGATATTTGATTTCACGCCAGTTAAACGGATAGCCCAATGGTGCGTATGGTGCGGTCGCTTCACCAAATAGCCAGCAGTTAGAAATTCCAGATTTGAGGCTTTCAAACGTGGTGGCAGAATTGCGATAGAAGAGGTTTGGGTTGGCGAGGTAGTGCTGAGTCCCAAATCCATCGGCGGTGTATTCCGGAACGACACCCGGAATTTCATGGCAGAAGAACTTTCCGATGAAGAGATGACGATTCAGAGGGTGTTTCCATGGAATTTCACTATCGATTCTTGACCACAGTTGGCTGCTGGCCATGTACGGCAAGAGTCTTGTATACCAACCGTGCGTTGGTGTACCGCCACTGTCAAATCGTGCTCCGGCCGGCAGATGTCCGGTAGTTACAACGAAGCAGTCGCAGCTAAGCGAGAGTTGCTGGAGATTTTTCGCAGAGGTTGCCCGCCTTGAGGCCAGCCGGGCCTTGTTTATCGCGGGGACAACTACTGCAGCCAACAGCAAACATACTGCCACGATAATGATGACCGACATGCGAGAAACGGATACTTCGTATTGTACTGGTTCGTTCATGCAGATCTGATGGTTCGGCGTGTCGAATTTGTGTGCGCGATGCGGGCGTTTGTGCGATGGGGGTGCAAGTTTCGGATTTCACCACCTGATTTCAAACTTGCTAGTGCGTATAGTTTTTCGCGTGCCTTTCGGCATGTAGCCACAGCCGCGAACGTGGTTGTGCCGGGAACGTGGGTTGCATTGTGACTGAACTAATCTCGCGATGCGTTTAGCTGTCGCGACACGCAACAGTCAGCAGTCTTACCCGCTCATGATGACCCGAGAGTTCGCCAGCGATGCGCGATTATGTGTTCGCTGTGTTGAGCTTTGGGACCCCGCTGCACTGAAAAGATTTTAGGCTTGCAGCTCAGGGCAAACATCTAGGGGAGGGTAGACCCGTGCTACATGCACTTGTTTGCGCTGCTGCGCTGTTGCCTGCGCGTGAGGTTGTTCGAGCTGATTCTGCGAGAGCGATCTGGCATCAGAACTCGACATGGAATATCGACGCTCAGCCAGATCGATACGATCGTGTTCTCATACCCGGAAGCGTTGATGCATCTGCGGCTGTTGTGGCCGCCTACGGTTCGACCATTTATCGTGCTGCAACTTTGATGGTTGGCAGAACGTCGCGTTCGAACGGTGTGCTCGAGGTTCATGGAGACATTCGAGTTGCCGGGCCGAATCGTGACGGTGAGACCCAGGCGGGTCGGCTTTATGTCGGTGGTGTGGATGCGACGGGAACCGTACTGCAGTATCCAGGCTCAGACGTCTATGTCTCCAAAGCTCTACGATTGGGATACCAGGTTCGCAGTACAGCAACCTACGTGGTTCAGAATTCGATCTTTCGAGCTCGGCAAGGCCTGTCCATCGCATTCGCCGAGACGGCGCGGGCTGAATTTCACGTTGTGGGAGGGCAATGCTCCGTTAAGACGAACTCGCTTCAGATTGGGGCTGGTGATGCTGCGCTTGTCTTCGAATCTGATACGAGTGGTTTCTCGCCCATCGAAGTCACGAAGAACGCAGTTCTGGCTGGAACACTTCGCGTGCAGTTCGACCCGGAGACACCGTTGCGGGATGAATATGTCCTGCTCGAATTTGGCAGCCGAGTGAGTCGAGTCGGTGGGTTTCGTCGTGTGCTAATCGATACACCGCATGACGTTCATTACGAGCTGACCTACACGGGCGGCAATGGAAATGACGTAGCAATCGTTCGAAGAGACGCACCGCTGACTCGATTTGAAACGTGGCAGCAGCAAGTTCTTGCATCGTCTGCTGCGGGAGCGATGGACGATCCGGACGCGGACGACCTGGAGAATCTCGGCGAGTATAAACTGGGCTGTAGCCCGCTGGTTCACGAAGGTTTGTACTGCATTGAGGGAACCACAGAATCCGGCTCGCCTTTCATTGAGTTCACGGAACGAAAGGACCGCAGCGATGTGCAGGCCGTCGCGCAGATGAGTGTCGATGGGCGAGTTTGGAACGCGGACGGGCTGACGCGTCAGGTGATATCGCAATTCGGGAACACAGAGACGGTACGAGTGACCGCTACGGATGACAGCCAGTCGGTTCGCTTCCGTTTGTTGTTCGAACGTCTTCCCGATTCGGGAACGAAGCCGCACGTTCTGTTCATCATGATTGACGACTTAAACGATTGGA
This sequence comes from Planctomycetaceae bacterium, assembly GCA_045105495.1. Classification (GTDB taxonomy): domain Bacteria; phylum Planctomycetota; class Planctomycetia; order Planctomycetales; family Planctomycetaceae; genus CAYNWT01. The sequence continues at coordinate 6,237 of JBGCDN010000434.1, read as the reverse complement.
TTGAACCACTGGGCGGGCACCCGCAGGCCATCACACCGAACCTAAACGCCCTCGCCGCGCGGAGCGTTCTCTTCGCCAACGCTCACTGTGCCGCGCCGGTTTGTCATGCGTCTCGAACGGCAATCCTGATGGGTGTCGCACCGCATCGGTCTGGAATTTATGAGAACCCATACCGAATGAGAGATAGTGCGTTGTTGGCTTCGCAGCCGACGATTCCTGAACAATTTGCTGCGAACGGCTACACGTCGGTTGGGGCGGGGAAGCTGTTCCAGCGATCACAAGCGGATGTTTGGACAGACTACTATCCGTCGCTCACACAACACCGGCCAGATGAACCAGGGCCTCCAGAACGCTTGAATGGAATCTCTGGCCGCGGCAAGCAGTTTGATTGGGGGCCAATCGATGTTCCTGACACCGACATGGGTGACTACAAAGTTGCGTCGTGGGTCATTGAACGGTTGGCGTCGACGAAGAATTCTGAACCGACTTTCATCGGGTGTGGGTTCTTCCGTCCCCACCTGCCGTTCTACGTGCCACCAGCCTGGTTTTCTGATTGGAACGCGTCTGAAATTCAGAAACCAATTTTGAAAGTCAACGATCTGAATGACGTTCCCTTCGCGGCCTACACGCACAACACTGTGTTCGATCACGACGCAGTTCTGCAGGCGGGACAGTGGAACCGAGGCATTCACGCCTACCTTGCATCAATTCGCTTTGCCGACGCTCAGCTTGGTCGAGTTTTGGACGCCTTGCACAACAGTGAGATGGCTCGAAACACAATCGTCGTGCTGTCGTCTGATCATGGTTGGCACTTTGGTTCTAAGCAGACGTGGCGAAAGTTCTCGCTCTGGGAAGAATCGACAAGAACACCGCTCGCAATATGTGCTCCCGGTATCACAACACCCGGAACACGATGCGACGAGTTTGTCAGTTTGCTGGACATTTACCCGACACTGGTCGAACTGGCCGGTCTTTCGGTTCCGCCGAACCTTGATGGCACTAGTCTGGTGCCACAGCTGTCGAACCCAGACATGGTTCGACTAGAACCAGTTCTGACGACTCGGGCTCCGGACGCTCATAGTTTGCGACGCGGACGTTGGCGTTTGTCTCGTTACGCGGATGGCTCGATGGAGCTGTACGATCACCACGTCGATCCAAACGAGTGGACCAACCTTGCGAACGATGCGACCTACAGCGACGTCATCGAAGAGCTAAGTGTTCATTTCCCAACAGAATCGGCCCAACCACCTGAGTAGATCAATCCCGGGAGAACAAAGACACTCTCCCCTTGGGAGAGTCGGGCTATCAAGCCCGGAGAGGGTCGCGCACAGTCAAGTGTTCTCACATTCTCGGTTGGTGAATTGGGTCGGTGGTTGACTTGTTACCTTCGCCCTCCCCGTCGCTTAGGCTCCGACCCTCCCGCGCGCGGGAGGGTGCCTTTCGTGATTGGGATTGAGGTTGACCGTGGGCGATGTGTTGCGAATGGGCAACACGCTGGATTGTTCGAATCAGGCACACATCGGGTCACCTGTGAATCGGGGTATACCCGACAGCCGCTATTCGACACGGGGCATACACTGTGTTCATGATGGACGTTTCCGGTTCCTCCAGAGCTGTCCAGATGTTTCTAAAATGCGTCTTTTTGGCGGCGACCATGCTCTTCGGTCGCGAAGTCGTGCGCACCAATGTTCCTGTCGCGTCATGGCACTCAACGGATACATGGGACAGCGGATCGATACCTGATAACGACGATCGGGCTCTCGTACCTGGTCGCGATGGTCAGACGTCTGAAGTTTGGATCGCCGCGGGCGCACGGGCGGTTTCGGCGACCACGATGGTCGGGAAGCTCGACAACTCCAAGGGGACGCTCGAGGTGTTCGGAGAACTTCGCGTTGCTGGTTCGAACGTCGATGGTGAAACGCAGGCCGGAAGATTGTTTGTCGGTGGCGAAGACAACAAGAATGCCACCGTTATTCAGTATCCTGATAGTGACGTCTATCTGTCGCGTGATCTTCGGTTGGCAGACTTAACGAACAGCATCGGAAAGTACTCGATGCTGGGCGGCCGGCTGCATGCACGGAACGCAATTCTGATGGGTGGTAAGGCTGGTTCGAAGGCAGTCTTTGAGATTCGTGGTGGTGAGTCAGAAGTTGTGACGAAGCACCTCGTTATGGGGCCGGGCGACACGCGTTTCTTGTTCACCGTGGAAGATTCTGGTCTCTCAGCTCTCACTGTTGGACAGAAGGCCGAGCTACGCGGAACGTTGAAGTTTCGGTTGCCTGAGGATGCTCCGACGAAGAGTCGGTTCAAATTATTGAACCTCAATAACGATGCGATTCTTTCTGGTGGCTTCCGGCGGGTCATGATCGACACACCGCCCGGCAAGCACTACGAGCTGTCCTATAGCGGCGGCAATAACAACGATGTACTGCTTGAACGCCGGTCATCGCCGCTTGTTCGATTCGAAGAATGGCAGCAGGAACAGCTGAGTGGTTTTCCTTCCGTCGGGGCTCGTCGAGCCCGTTCAGATGCCGACGGTGACAAGCTGACGAATCTCGGAGAGTACAAGCTTGGGACCCATCCCCTGGTCGATGAAGGCGTGATCTTTGAGTCGGGTGTGAACGACTCTGGTAGGCGTTTGATTGAGTTTGTTGAGCGGACGGATCGCACTGATGTTCGGACGATTGTGCAAACGAGTTCGGACGGTCGCGTGTGGAATTCAGAGAACATTACGATCAAGACGATCGCAAGATTCGGAAACACCCGGACGCTTCGAGCCGTCTCCGATAGCGTCGATCCAAACCTGAAATTTCGATTGCTGTTTGACCTGGTTCCTGATGCGGGAGTGCAGCCAAACATCTTGTTTGTAACCGTTGATGACCTTAACGACTTTGTCGAACCCCTTGGTGGTCATCCACAGGCGATTACTTCCAACTTCAACGCTCTTGCTGCGAGAGGCACCCTGTTTGCGAATGCTCACGCGGCTGCGACGATTTGTAACGCATCGCGGGTCGCCTTGCTGACAGGCATTCATCCATCGCGATCGGGAGTTTACGGAAACGCAACGTTGCTACGCTCGAGTCCCGTGCTGGCAAATGTGAAAACGATTCCAGAGCAGTTTGCTGCGAACGGCTATGAGTCTGTTGGTGCGGGCAAAATATTCCACCGGTCTGAACCTGCGATCTGGTCTGACTACTTCCCGTCGCTCACAAATCATCGTCCTGACGATCCACAGCCAATCAGCCCGCTTAGTGGCGTCTCGGGCTTGCCAGAGAACTTTGATTGGGGACCGCTTCAAATTCCGGATGGAGAAATGGGCGACCACCAGGTCACCACATGGATGGTGAACCGGATTAAGGCCGACACGGGGCAGTCGCCATCGTTCATGGCGCTAGGGATCTATCGGCCGCACCTTCCGTTTCATGTGCCTCAGAAGTATTTCGATTCGTGGAACACTTCGAATATCCAGCTTCCATTGGTTCTGAACAATGATCTAGATGATGTACCCGCTTCGGCGTTTACTCCAAGCATGGCAGCTGGTGAACACGCCGTGATCACAGGAGCCGGTAAGTGGCGGAACGCCGTTCATGGGTATCTGGCAGCGGTTCGCTTCGCTGACAAGCAACTTGGTCGACTACTGGCCGCCGTCGATGACAGTGCGATTGCGAGGAACACAATTATCGTTGTGTGTTCTGACCATGGCTGGCATCTCGGCGAAAAAGAAGGTTGGCGGAAACGAAGCCTTTGGGAAGAAAGTACACGGGTGCCGCTGGTGATTATCGCTCCGGGGATTACGTCGCCGGGCACTCGATGCGAAGAAGTTGTCAGTCTGATGGATCTCTACCCCACCCTCGTGGAACTTGCTGGCATCCCGGACCCGAGTGGGTTGGATGGCACAAGCCTGTTGCCACAACTGCTTGATGTGACGGCGGTGCGAACGCAGCCAGCGCTGACGACGATTGGTCAGTTCAATCATTCCGTTCGAAGTCACGAATATCGGCTCAATGAATACGTGGACGGCAGCCGTGAGCTATTCGATCTGACCACGGATCCCAGCGAGTGGTTCAATCTGGCCGACGATCCGGTGTATCTTGACGTCATTGATGATCTGGAAGTCCACCTGCCACAGAATCCAGCCGCAGCGGTCAATTAACTCTTTGTGACCGCGTTTATCGCCAGTTCCTTGTGCTCACAAGGTGTGAAATCCTTAACGACCACGCCGCGCCGGTTTTCGCTGTGTGCGGGAGTTGTTACGCTCGATGCTTTGATCTTGAGATGGAGCACGGGTTGTGATGAACCGTTTGGTATTTGCGATGGCGATGGTGGGCTTTGCATTCAGCCAGTCTGCGTATGCACTACAGGCAACGGACGGTGACTGGCCGCGCTGGCGTGGTCCTTCAGGCAACGGTGTTGCTCCAGCGGGGCAGGACGTACCGTTTTCGTGGAGCGACACGGAAAACGTCATCTGGAAGCAGCCCGTATTCGGTCGAGGCCACTCGTCGCCGACAGTGGTGGGCGATCGTATCTTCATGGCGACGGCCGATGAACGCAATCAGATTCAGTACGTCATCGCACACGATCGGAAGACCGGTTCTGAAGTCTGGCGAAAAGAAGTCAGCCGCGGCGGGTTCCCGAATACGCATCCAAAGAACACGCACGCAACCTGCACAATCGCTTGTCACGACGACCTGATGTTCGTCGCGTTCCATCATCACGACAAGGTGACACTGGCCTGCCTGGATTTTGATGGCAAGCAGCAGTGGAAAGAAGATGTCGCGAAGTATGCACCTCGGCTCTACGAGTACGGGTACGCTCCGTCGCCGGTGTTCTACGGATCGAATGTGATTGTCGCTGGCGATTACGAAGGCGGTGGTTTCATCGCGGCCTACGATCGAAAGACTGGCAAGCGAGCTTGGAAGAAAGCGCGGCCGAAGTTGTTGAGCTTCTCGGCTCCAGTGATCGCCAACGTTGCTGGTAGCGATCAGTTGTTGCTAAGCGGGTGCAACCTGGTGTCTTCTTACGATCCGGGAACAGGCAAGAAAAAGTGGTCTGCACGCGGGACGACAATGGCGACTTGTGGAACCATGGTTTGGGACGGCGATCTTGTGTTCGCCAGCGGCGGTTACCCCAAAGCCGAAACTGTCTGTGTGAACGCCAAGTCAGGGAAGGTTGTGTGGCGGAATAATCAGAAATGTTATGAACAATCGATGCTGGCTCATCAGGGGTATGTCTACGCTGTTGCCGATAGTGGAGTCGCGTATTGCTGGCGTGCAGCAGACGGCAAAGTGATGTGGAAGAAGCGGATGTCTCGACCGATTTCAGCATCACCGGTTCTCGTTGGGGACACCATCATGCTGTCTGTCGAAAGTGGTCGGACATTCGTATTCAAAGCGAACCCCAACAAGTTTGAGGAAGTTGCTAAGAACCAACTCGGCGACGAAGCGTTTGCTACGCCGACCGTCTGTGGCAATCGAATTTATCTTCGGGTCGCAAGGCGCGAACAAGGCCAGCGGCAGGAATACCGTTACTGTGTCGGCAAGAAATAGTTTGACCTTCCACCAGTGGTGTTGAGATGCGCGTGAGTGACAACATGAATCGTCGATTAAGTCTCCTTATGTTTGTCGTTGCTTCTCTGTCGAACGCGGCTCTGGCAGATGAATTCGACGTTTATGTTGGGACCTACACATCGGGTGAAAGTCAGTCTGAGGGCATCTACCACGCTTTGTTTAATTCAGAACGTGGTAGCCTCAACCTGATTGGTCTCGCTGCGAAGGCCGAGAATCCTTCGTTTCTGGCGGTTCATCCGGACACGAAGCTTGTCTATGCCGTCAACGAACTGGGCGGAACCGATGGAGCCGTGCAGGCTTTTCGAACCCAGCCGGACGGAAGCCTACAACTGGTCAATCGTCAAAGCTCCGAAGGCGGCGCGCCGTGTCACTTGGTTGTCGCTCCGTCCGGGAGGGATGTTCTTGTCGCAGATTACATGGGTGGGAACGTCGCCGTGCTTCCGATTGCGAACGATGGTTCTCTGAAAGCGGCAACGTCGATTGTTCAACATCGTGGGAGCGGTGTGAATCTGCAGCGACAGAAAGAACCGCACGCTCACTCGATCAATCTGTCGAGTGATGGGCGGTTCGCGTTCGCGGCGGACCTGGGGGCCGACCGTGTCTTCCAGTATCGATTCGATGCGAAGCAAGGCGTGTTAACTGAGAACGAACCACCTGCCGTTACGGTTCA
>JBGCDN010000433.1:0-15964 GCA_045105495.1 Planctomycetaceae bacterium | reverse complement strand
GACTTGTCTGATCGATTGCGGTTGTCCCGCATGTTCAACATCAGCGAACCGTCAGAGAGTTCGGCAACTGAGCACTCGGTTGTGTTGTCGCGGGCTGCAGGGCTGACGGTCCATGTTTCGCCATGGTCCTTGCTGTGCATCAGGTTGGAGAATGGGTAGCCGTTGTCGTCGCGGCCCTGTGTTGGCATGACAAGGGTTCCGTCTGTGAGCGTGATTCCGTTACCCGGTGCCGGCGCGAACAGCCACCACGATTCGCGCTTTAGGTCTCTCGTGAGGTTGGTTGGCTTGGTCCACGTCTTCCCGTCATCGGAAGATCGAACCATCATGAACTGAGCGGTCTTGTCCAAAGAGAAGCCAGGCTCAGAACCACGTCCCTGCCATTGATGCGTGTTTGGCTTGCCGTGAGTCCAGACTGCAGAGACGAAAATTTCACCCGTTTTGCGGTCGACGAGGATGTTCGGATCAGAGCATCCGTTTTCCTTTTCAGGCTTCCCGCCAAACTGCCCCATGTCCATGATCGGGCGCGGGCTTTCCCAGGTTTGACCGTTGTCGGTGGACCGCGAAAGGCCGATGTCGATGTGTTCCTGCAAGTCACGTCGGCTGTTGTAGCGCAGGTCGTAGACGCCGAGAAGTGTTCCATCGTTGGTTCTGACGATGCCAGGGATCCGCGTTGTATGACAATCGTTTTCGCCTTGCTTGTGGATGGAGACGGCGAGCCTTTGGGTAGCGAACTCGTGTGGTTCGTCCGGGTCAATGACGCTGCTGTCTGCAAGCTTGATTCCGCGGATCTTGAGTAGGAGTGGTTGACGGAGATTGGCGTTGGCTTTGACGCTGGCCTTGATTGTCAGTTGGCTGGGGCCCGGTTCTACACGGAGCGTTGTTGCTGCATTTGGTTCGCCCTTCAATCGGATTTGGTTTCCCTCCGCGTCTTGAAGAACCAGTGAAGTCAACGCGTCGGCTCCAGCAAGGTCGAAGTCCAATCCTGTGATGTCGATGGCTTGCGGAGAGTGCAACGACAGCGTCGCCAGTTTGTTGTCTTGCCCAATCAGAATCGGAACACGATTGGTTTGGAAAGCGAGCGCGGCGGCTGGTGGGGAGAGGTTCTCGCCGGAGAGTTGAATTGGTCCGACCGACATCACGTTGCGGTGAGGTCGGCATGTGATGGAGAGCGGTTCGGGCAGCCTGGTTGTTTCGAGAACCTTGGTGGTGTTGATCACAAACGAAGTCTTGCCATCTGAGTCGCGGGTGACGGTGAGTTTGAATGGCTTGCCGGGAGTGATGAGATCTGCGGATGGTTGCAGCATCGTGGTTCTTCCAACGGCTGGACCTTCAGCGAACAAGTGGCCTGAGCGACTATCGAAACCAAGGTTCAGGGCGTTGCCGAACCAGACTGACGCGGCGGTTCCATCAAGTCGTTCAAGGCTAATCTTGGCGGACAATTTGAAGCTGCCCGATAGGATGGTTCTTGGGAGCGTCTTTGGGTTTGCGAATGTCCCGAGCGACTGGATAGAAAGCGGTTTGGAAGAAGCCAAGACGCGTGCGATGGCTCTTGCGTATCGCTTGCCCAGTTCGCGTTGCGATGGTGAGTCGAAGTGCGCTTTGTCGAACGCGGTGAGGCCAATTGCTGAGACGCATGCTGTGTTGGGGATCAGCGTTGGTTGTTCGGCAATCATTCGATTGAACGCGAAGGCACTGTCTCGCCATCGGCCGATCTGGCCATAGACGAAAGGTAGTTTCGGTTGGCGAAAGTCGGTACGGAGGTTCTTTGCTAGTCGGGCGAGCAGCCTGGGGTAAGCGGCAGCTCGGCCGGAGTTGGATTCTCCCTGATGCCACAAAATGCCCTTGAGAACTCCGTCGCCATCGGCCAGTGCCGCTTTCGTTGTGGCGACGGCAGTGTCGTACAGAGGCCAGGGTTCTTCGGCTCCCTTCCGCCACTTTTTGATGGATGTCCCACCTCGGGCGACGCAGACGATTCCGATCTTTGCCTTTGGGAACAGCCGACGATACTCCCGGGCAAACGATGGTCCGCAGTTTAGACGCTGCATGCCGGCAGCTTTGCGGTGGGGCGAATAAAGGTTGTACGGCGGCTTAGCTGGTTCCCATGCTTGCTCAACGGTGTTCCAGAGGAAAACGTCATCAATGGGAGCGGTGTCTACTTCTTCAATTTGTGCTCGACCGGCCATGTTGGACTGGCCAATTAGCAGGAACACATGGGTTGGTTCTTCTGCGATCGCCGTGGCAGTGAGAAGCAGAAACAGGGCAGGCAAGCGGTGGTAAGTCTTCATGCGTTGAGTTTGTCGAAAAGCATCCGACGCCGCTACGCTCACGAGAGTTTCTCTTCGCCTCCGGTGTGGAAGAACTTAGGGCGGCTACGTTTCTCGGAGCTTCTCTTCCATCGACCGCACCTTGGCTTTTCCTTCCAAACTGAGCCGACGCGGACAGTGGTTTAGTGCGAACTCGTGCTGCAAAGCTTCCCGGATTCGTCCAGTTCGATTGCAGTTCCCTTCGGCAAGTCCTTGCCTCCGATTGTTGCTCCTTTTGACAAAGTGCAGCGTTTCAACCCGCCGCTCTCGTGGAGTCCTATGTATTTGAAGAGGCCCCCTTTGCAAGGTATGCCCTGCACGGTGACATCCGTCGGCGAGAAGAACAGACGGAGCCGACCGCCGGGGTAGAACTTCACGGTTGCTCCCTTCACTCCACCGCCAGTGCCGAGGCAGACGTGTTCCTGAATCGTCTGGTTGCCGGGAAAGTGGCACGCGGTCAGTCGACTATCGTTGTCAAACGAAACCCATGTCTTGGCTGGCACAGTGATGCCGTCGATGACCGTGTCGCTGGCGATCATGCCGCCTGATATCGAATCATCTTCACGTCGATGTAGCCAACCGGTGTAGGTGCGGCCATCGATTTCGACGTCGTTCTTGAGTTGTCCTATCCGGATGCTCTCCGAGCCAACAGTTTCTTTCCGCACCCGTTTGTATTCGATCCCTTTAATGGACTTATCGTGGTCCCACGAATGGCAGCCGCCGCTAAGCACGATGACGATCATGACAGCAACAATGGTTCCGACAACAACTGTAGTTTTCATCTCAAGTCCTCCCGTAATTGATTACCGAAGGAGCAGGTTGCAAACGGTATGCCATTGGGGAATCTATGGGGCGTCGTGTTTTTCAATCTGTGCGGTTGTCGTGTGCGGACGGCGTGCGGTGCAGTCCCGGCGCTGCAGTCGCCGACATGCGGCGTCTAAGGGAACTCACTGGTTCTTCTTATCGCGATTTTGGATGCGTGATCGCAAGGCGGCAACCTTCTCTTTGAACGCAGGTTGTTCCATCGACCATGCTTGGGTTTCCAATTCGTAGTCGACTGCGGTTTCACTGTCGGTCACTTGCAGGCTACGGCGAATTTCCTGTTTGCTGCGAATGACGAGGTCTCTTGGAGCAGCACCCGCGCGGGCTGCGAGTTCTTCGGCAGCTGGTAGAAGGTCGTCGGGAGGAACGCATTTCCAGGCGAGGCCGACCTCGGCGGCTTTGGTTCCATTCAACACTTCGCTAAACAAAACCATGGCGTTGACGGTTTGAAGATCGGTTCTGTGTCGAAGTCGCCACGCGTGACCTCCGCCGGGGCCGATGCCAATTTGCAGGAACCGCGAATCGAACCGCGCGGATTCAGAGGCGACGATGAGATCGCAGGCCAGCGCGAGGTTCATTCCGGCGCCGACGGCAGCTCCGTTCACCGCAGCGATTGTTGCGAGTCGGCTGTTGGCGATCCTCAGGAATCCGGTGTAGATCTTCCGGAGACCTTCCGCACCGGGGTTGGCGAGTAGTTCATCCAAATGACCACCCGCGCAAAAGCCCTTACCGGCACCCGTCAGAATCACAGCGTTGATTGACTCGTCAGCCTCCAGTTCATCCAGAGCGGCTTCCGTCTTCGCAGACATTGCCAGCGAGAACACGTTGCGGTGATCCGGGTCGTTGAGCGTGATGATTGCGTAGCCCTGTTTTCGTTCAACAAGCAGAGTATCCACGGTTCAGTTTCCTGTTTCGGTAGTCAATCGCTGGCTGTCGCGTTGGGAAACGATAGCGGTCCCGTTACCAATTGTCCTTCGCATGCCCGATGGTCAATGTCGTACATTCGCGCTGTTCGCTCGCATTTTGAAGTTTCGGGCTCTAGAACCGTCGTAACTCGGTAGACGAAACTTCGCTGAATCCGATCTGGATAGGCAGAGGGCAGCGATTCGACGCAACATGCGTTGGAGAATTCTTTACAGCAGCGAGGACACCCGCCGTGGCGGAAAAGAAAGATTTTGACGAGTTCCTGGAGAAGCTGAAAAAGCATCGCCATGTCATGGTTCAGGAGCTTCAGAAAGTCGTGGTCGGTCAGGAAGCGGTCATCGATCAGATTTTGGCTGCGATTTTCACGGGCGGCCATTGTCTCCTGGTGGGCGTTCCGGGATTGGCGAAGACGTTGCTGGTTAGCACCATTGCCAAGATTCTGGATGTCGAGTTCCGCCGGATTCAGTTCACTCCGGACCTCATGCCGTCAGACATTACCGGCACGAACGTGCTTCAGGAAAGTGAAACCGGACAGCGTGAATTTAAGTTTGTCGAAGGGCCCGTCTTCACCAACATTCTGCTGGCCGACGAAATTAACCGAACGCCTCCAAAGACCCAGGCCGCTTTGCTACAGGCGATGCAGGAAAAAGAAGTGACGGTCGGTCAGACGACTTACAAACTTCCTGAACCATTCTTTGTCATCGCCACACAAAACCCCATCGAACAGGAAGGAACCTACCCACTGCCCGAAGCGCAGTTGGACCGGTTCATGTTCAATGTGAAGGTCGACTATCCGACGCTGGACGAAGAAGAAGAGATTCTCTCGCGAACCACGTCAGGTGTTGTTGCGGAAACTCGAAAGGTTCTGTCGTCTAAAGCAATTCTGTTTCTCCAAAAGCAAATTCGAACCATCGAAGCGACACCGCTCTCGATCAGCTACGTCACGAGGCTGGTCCGCGCGACGCGGCCGGGGGATGGTTCGGCTCCGGACTTTGTAAAAGAGATGGTCGACTGGGGAGCTGGTCCGCGTGCTGGTCAGTATTTGATTAACGGTGCCAAAGCCAATGCCGCGATGGATGGTCGCCCGAGCATTTCGCTGGATGATGTTCGGCGTGTAGCTGTGCCCGTGTTGCGTCACCGTGTTTCGACAAACTTCCAAGCACAGGCTGAGGGGTTCAGCACGGAAGATGTGATTGAACGCCTGGTCAAGGAAGTGCCTGAACCCAACATTCCGAAGTACGAGTGATCTTCGCTCGGTTCCTGCAGATGACTACCTCACGTCAACCAAGTTCGTTTCGAGTTCACTGTGCCCAAAGCTGAAGACTACCTGAAGCCCGAAGTGATACGGACAGTTTCGCGACTGGATTTGCGAGCTCGTTTTATTGTGGAAGGTTTGTTAAGCGGCCTGCATGCCAGTCCGTTTCATGGATTCAGCGTCGAGTTTTCTGAGCATCGACGGTACGAGCAGGGCGATGATCCGAAAGATATCGACTGGTTAGTCTTCGCAAAGACGGATCGGTTCTACATCAAGAAGTACCAAGCCGAGACCAACATCAGCGGGTGGCTGTTGATGGATTTGTCGGAAAGCATGGCCTACACGTACCGGCAGGAACTCACGAAGTTCGATTACGCAATCTGTCTCGCCGCCGCGCTGTCTTACTTGATGATTCATCAACAAGACCCGGTGGGCATGGTTCTGTTTGACGAGAAAATTCGCGGCAGCCTGCCCGCTCGCAGCAAGCGGACTCAGCTGTCCAACATGTTGGCACTACTTGCTCGGTCGAAACCGGGTGGGCCGACAGAGATTGCCAAAAACCTTCAGCAGATCGCGTCGATGATTCGGCATCGTGGTTTACTGATGCTGTTTTCGGACTTGCTGACCGAACCGGAACCGGTTCTCAAGAGCCTGCAGATGCTAAGGCACCGCGGTCACGATGTCATTCTGTTTCACATTCTGGACGAAGCAGAAGTCACCTTCCCGTTCGATGGCCTAGTGGATCTTGAAGATCCGGAAACAGGTCAGATAGAACGAGTCGATGGTCCGGGCGCTCGTCAAGACTACGAAGAAGCCCTCGCCGACATGCGTGAGCTCTATCGAAAAGAATGCCTGAAGATGGGAGCGGACTACGTTCCCATCGATACCAGCATGCCCTTCGACAAAGCACTACTGGAATACCTCTCTCAACGCCAGGCCCGCTTCTAAGGAAGGAAGCGTCCCGCTTCACCGGGTGCGGCAACCGTATTGGGATGGTGTTGTCGGGAAGTCTGTCGCCGCATGGGCGGTTTTTGGAAGCTGTATGCGAACTTGAGGCCTGTCTTACGTACTTGGGGCCTCCGAGCCCCAACATTCGCCAGCGCTAGTAGTTCGCCAGCGTTGATCAAGATTCAGCGTGGCGGTGCAGCTTAACCACAGCAGAGCCAACACCCGTCCGGCCTCAACCGCCCGTTCACACCATCCCAACGCACAAACCGGCACACGGTGAAGCGGAACGCTTCTAGAAGAGGCCGAGGGGACCGGTGGATGAGCCTTGTGCGTAGAAGGTTCGGATGTTGGGGAGAATGGCTTCGAGGTTGTTGTCGTTCTCGATTCCGAACCACATCGCGAGTTCTGCTGAGTACTCATCGACGGAGGTTGTTGGCAGTAGACGTCGTCGTCCAATGTCGAGGGCGTCATCGAGAAGCGAGCTTGGGTAGTCGCCAAAGATGTTCCCACCATTCAGCGCGCCGCCGACTGTGAAGACGTTTCCGCCCCAGGCGTGGTCGGTGCCGTTGCCGTTTGATGTGAGCGTACGACCGAAGTCAGAAGCGGTGAACGTCGCTACGCAGTCTGTGGTTCCCAATTCGCCCATGGCGGTTTGGAAAGAGGCAATGGCGTCGTTGACTTCGCGAAGTAGACTCGCCTGCGCGTTGATGACTTCATCGTGGAAGTCCCAGCCTCCAACGAGAGCGAAGAATACTTGACGCTTGTGGTTCAGGCTGTCTCTTGCGGCAATGGTTTCTGCCGCGAGTTGTAACTGCCCGCCAAGTTGAGTCGATGGAAACTGCGTTTGCAATTGGACACTGTCGACAGCCGCCGAGTAGTTGGACGCCGCATCGATCGCGGAACGTTTTAGGTTGGCGTATTGCTGCTCCATGGCGTTGCCATAGCTGCGAGCAAGCAACTGGTCCGTGACAGAGGTGTAGATCTTGCTGAACGGCTTTTGCTTATCGTATCCGGCCAATCGCTGGGGACGAACCACGTAGGGAAGTAGTTGTCGTCCGGTCTGCAACAGATTCATTTGATCGATGGCGATGTTCATTCCGATCGCCGGGTTGTCGTTCACCGCATCGTTAAGAATGTCCGCCATGCGTCCCGCCCAGCCGCTGCGTTCGGCTCGGGTTTGAGGAACGGACGTCTGCCAGTGTCGAGTTTGATCGGGGTGCGAGAACAAGCCCTTGGGCAGATGTAGTCCTTGGTTGAAGTCGGCCTTCGATGTCGGACGGACCAGCGTTCCGATGTTTGCGACGAACGCGGCGTCACCGTCGTTATAAAGGCTTTGAATGTCGGGCATGGACGGGTGCAGCCCGAACTTCCGACCGCTTTGGTCACTAATCGGTAGCAAGTCGTCCTTATTGAGGGCAAGGTTCCCGCGTACTTGCTGGTAGTCGCCGTGTTCGCCGTCTTCCAGCGGAACCAGCATGTTGAACGAATCGTTGCCGCCAAACAGGTAGATGCAGACAAGGGCTTTGTAGTCGTTGTCTGGTGTTGGGTTGGCTGCCCATGCCGCATTTGTCGCTCGGAGTCCGGTGAGCGTTGAGATGACGGGAGCAGCTGACATCGCAGCGCAACCGCCGGCGAGTTTGAGAGCGTGACGGCGTGACAGCAAAGACATGGTTCGATCAGTCATTGGTTCTTCCGAAGCGAAACGCAGGGGGAAGCAGCGAGAAGTTACTCAGCAATCACGCACTCAGGTGACGTCACTACAGCCAGCACGGCCGCTCGGGCTTGCTCTGTCTTGTCGTCCGTGTTGGCCTTGATTGCCGCACGGATGATTTCCTGAGATTCATCGCTAAGCGTTCCGTGGCAAAGCAACACGTCCAGCCGACGCAGCATGACACGAATGTTGGCCGCCTTCTCAGCGCGGCTGAAGTCCAGAGCGATCTGGCAATTGAAATTGCGACCGTCAGCTGCTGTACCCAGACCAAAGTCAGCAGAAGCGTCTCGAATATCTGCGCGGTATCGATTGGCCGTCAGATTGATCGTTCGAGATGTGGCGATTTGAAACTCTGGAGCAACCAGGTCTTCACGTGGTTGTCGAGTCGATGCTCCCAGATCACGCACTGGACCCGGAGGTTGGTACTCTGGTGAGAAGAAGTTGAACACCGATGGTGACTTGTAGTTCGCCTGTCCCCATGTGTCGAACATATCTGGAATCAAGAATCGTCCGGTGTGATGGTTGGATGTTGGGCGGAACGCTCGGAGAAACGCCGCGTATCGCAGGACTGGTTCTCGAAGACGACTTCGCTCTGTTCCGTTGGCTCTGGAAGTCACCGTTCCTGCTTCGGAGTCGTACGTGATTTCGACGCCCTTGAAGGCCTCGTCATCGAGCAGGACCGCTTTAAGAACAGATTTAAAGTCGCCTCGCATTGACTGTCCGTTGTTGTTGAACTTCCGGGCGACTCGTCGAATATATGTTCGTGATGGGTTCGAATGAACGAACCGCTGGATCAGGTGGCGTGCGACAAATGGGCCAACATTCGAGTGGTCAGCGACATTATTCAGGGCCTGATGGATATCAAGCTCTACTGATTGGCCCGCCTCAACGACTCGACCACCGAGCAAGACCTTTTCGCCGTCGTCGTGCTCTTCCTGAAACAGGAGCATTCCTTCGTGAAGGTTCTTGGATCGATTGAATCCGTTGCCGCGAGCGTAAACAAAACCGGTGAAGATACGGGCGAAGTTACGAATGGTTTCGTTGTCGTAGGTTTCGATGAGTTCGTTGTTCTCGTCGAGACGGAAGGTTCCGTCGTTCTTCAATTCGAACAGGCCGATTGAGAACAGCTGCATGATTTCCCGAGCGTAGTTCTCATCCGGAAAGCGACCTTCTGCTTCTTCCGGTTTTCGGTTCTGCAGATGACTGAGGTACAGACCCATGATTGGGCTGTAGGTGACGTCTTCGAGTGTCTTTCGATATCTGTCAAACGAGTTTTCAACAAGCATGTCGTAGTAATTGACCATGCCCGTCCAGCGTTGGCGACCTGATGTATCCAGCAGGTGGTTGTTGAAGCTCTGCCCACCGTCGCCCACGACAAACATCTGCATTAACGCCCATGCCATCCGCTGGCGCAGCTGATCGTCAGCCGTTAGAGCAATGTGCCAGAAGGCGTGCTGCCTGAATCGCTTTCCGCGATCTTTGAAGACTAGCGGATCAATGTTGTCCTGAAGCAACATGTCGTCCACGAGGGGCATGTGCTTGGTGGCGGGCAAATCGAACTGACGGTCAATCCACTCTTCACAGGCGGGCTTTGTTCCAATCTCCTGCATCCGCGCAGACAGGGCCACGATGTCTTCGTGAGAAGGCCCGAAGGTGGCGTGCGTAAGAAACTGCGCTGCGCGAATGTTGCTGGTAATTCGGTTGGCGTCGGCCTGACCTTTCACCTTCCACGTTCCGGCAATACCGGACTGGCCAGATGCGAGCGTCAGCGTACAAAGCAAAACAGAGAATCGCGCGATTGAAGTTCTAGTCATTGCGAACCCAGCGATGAGTAGAGGAAACAGGCCCGTCGTAGGATCGTCTATCCGTTGTCCGGATGTTCAGAACTGATATGGCGACCGCTACAAACTACCCAAAGTGACGCGAGAGTCGCTTGGATCGAACGTGAATTCTGTTTCTCAGTTATTGGGTAGGCTGACTATGAAAAGCATCAGCGACGGCCGGAGGGGACATCGGCCGCCGCTGGAAAGGATTCGTTAGGGCAAAATTAGTCGGGTTACCTACTGATTCGCGTGCTCCATCGATTCTGCGACGTCTCTCGGAGGGGAGTCCGAAGATCCGCCAGAACCAAGTGGAGCGACTTCTTCTCTAATCTGGACCTGCAGTTCTTCTGGCAATTCGTCGTGAGTCCAGTCTGACGACGGGGGAGGCGTCGGCAGGCGGTTCGGATCGTCTTGCAGAATGAACCTGTTTGCTGAGTGATGCTTGAAGAACAGTCTAAACCAGAGCATGTTCTCGACGTTGGGTTGAGGCGAAAAAAGACTGATAAGCACACCGCGTTCGTACCATTCGAAAAGCATGCCAAAAAAGCCGCTGGGGATGTACTTTACGCTGGCCATGTCGACACCAAGAGATCGACACTTATCGACCTCAATGACTTTGGTCAGTGTTTCACGCAGAAGAGCCAAGTCAGCTCCGTCCCAAATCTCAACATCTCCAATGCTGACAACGGTGACACCGTCTTGTTCGAAAATCTCTAGTCGTTCGCGTCGTTTCGATACCATTCCAAGCTCCCCCCAAGGATGTTGATTGGGAAAGAAGCAAAGGCTGGGCCACTTTGTTCCATTCGCTTGTGAAGTTGTGCAAGATGTTTGATGATAAGGGTTTAAGCATTTTCGCTCCGGTACGTACGGCGTTGATCAAAAGCAACATCCGTTGCCTTGGATCAACAATTTGCGAGTTTGCCCTGATCTTCGGACCAGGGAAATGCGTTACGAACCGAATAGCTAGACCGTAGAAACAGCATGAATGGTCCTCCGGTTGATTAACCGCTGGTATCGGCTAAAAACCAAGGCCCCACACAAAAGACGCGCTCACAGGGCATAGCGTGCAAGAAACTCTCTCAATCTGAAACGGAATAAGCATGAGACTCACATCTCGAGTTGCGGCGGTAGCCATACTCGGACTCCTCACTGGTCCGATGGCTTACGCTCAAGCGACAGCACAGGCTGGTGTGCAGGCAGATCAGCGTTTGCCGGAAAGTACGTTTATGTACTTCTCGATCCCAAACGTGAACACCATGAAGGAACGGATGGCCAAGTCGCACGG
This sequence comes from Planctomycetaceae bacterium, assembly GCA_045105495.1. Classification (GTDB taxonomy): domain Bacteria; phylum Planctomycetota; class Planctomycetia; order Planctomycetales; family Planctomycetaceae; genus CAYNWT01. The sequence goes on along the minus strand of JBGCDN010000433.1, from coordinate 4,893 downwards.
GAGCGGAATGTGGACCGATCCCGCCTTCGATGAGTTCAAAGAAGAACTGATGAACGCCTTGGGCGGTCAGTTCGACGAAGTGAAGACAGAGCTGCAGGAGAATCTTGGTGTCACGCCAATGGAACTGCTGCAGATCCCAAGCGGTCAAGTCACCCTTGCCGTTTCATCCGTCGACGATGAGTTCGGTTTGATTGCATTCATCGATTTCGGAGATAGCCGTCGGGTCGTTGACGGCTTGATGAAGAAGATGGCCGAAGCCATGGACGCTGAAGGCGTCAAGATGGAGACCGAAGACTTCTCAGGAACTGAGATTAGCGTCTTCGCGATTCCTGGCGCAGACAACAATCCGGTTGCGAACTCTCTGCATTACTGCATCCGCGACACAGAGCTTGTGATTTCGACCAACATGGCTCTGATGAAGAACGCACTCTCAAACTGGGATGGCAGCGACGCAGATACATTTAGCACGAATGGTAACTGGGCGTACGTCAAAGAACGCTGCGGTTCAGGAAACGCGAATCCAGCGATGGCATGGTTCGTCGATCCGATTGGACTGGTTAACGACGTTCTGGGCTCAGGCATGTTGCCACCACAAGCTGCCGCAGTCGGCGCGTTTCTACCTGTACTCGGCTTGGACAAGCTGAACGGTATGGGCGGTGCCATGGACATGAATGTTGGCAAATACGACGTTATCAGCAAGACCGTTTACTTGTGCAAAGACCCATCTGGTGTTCTCAAAGTCATGACACTCAAGGAAGGCGATATGACGCCTCCGAAGTGGATTCCAAAAGCTGTAGCGATGTACTCTGGTATGAACTGGGACGTTTCCGGTGCATACAAGGCTGTTGAAGATCTTGTTGACAGCTTCGGAACACCTGGAGAAATGGCTTCGCAGATTGATCAGATGGCGAATCAGGGTCCAGGCATCCACATCAAGAACGACATCATTGATCAGCTGACTGGCAAGATCCAGATGGTGAACGGTCAGGGTGGGGGACAAGAAGGAGCCGCTGGTGCGGCTGCGTTGCTTAGTCCGAGCATGGTGATTGCACTTGGTTGCAAGGATGAAGCAGCAATGAACAAGCTGCTGACGAAGTTGACCGAGACTGCAGGATTCCCGGGCGAAGTTCGCGAATTTCGTGACAGCACCATCATCGAAATTCCTAACCCACAGGGCGGGCCAACAATGGCCCTTACTGTTGCTCGTGGCAGCCTCATGTTCTCGACTGATGTCAAACTAGTTGAACAGCTGGCTCGAGGCGGCGAAGAGTCTCTCGTTGACTCAGCAGCTTACAAACGAGTTGCTGCTGAGTTCCCTGCCAAGGCGATGGCTCTGACATTCATTGACGTGAAATCATCTTACAAGTCGATGTACGAGAGCTTTCGAGACGGCGATCCTGCGGAGATGTTCCCTGGGATGGGCGAGATGCTCGAGAACATTGACTTCAGCAAGTTGCCTAAGTTTGATGTTCTTGCCAAGTACATGCTTCCATCCGGTGGCTACACCGTCACGGACGATCGTGGTGCTTACAGCCAGACGTTCACGCTGAAGCCGTAGAGGCAAATTGAAACCCGATTGACGATTGAGGGCCGGTGTTTTCACCGGCCCTCTTTGCGTTGGCACTCGCATCGCGGGTGCTATAAGCAAAGACCCATCCTCATAGTGGATCGCTGGTATTTCGTTAGCTGCGAGACTTTTGTGCCGGAGGTCGGTTAAATATTGGTATCGAACTCTCCTTAGAACTGGGCAATCCAATGTTCCTCTCGACTTCCATGCAAATCCTGGCTGGGCTGCCTTTGTTGCTGGGCCAGGGATCGACGCTTAAGGCTCCGCAATTCCGGGTAGAAACTGCTGCCGAAGTATCACACTTTGATTCGTCGTTGGTCTTCCGACAGTTCGATCGAGATGGCAACGGTATTATCGAACCAAGTGAGCTGCCTTCGGTTCGAGGACCGGTTCGAACGATTCTTGAGAGTCGCGACCGGAATGGCGATGGGTTCATTAACAATGACGAGTTCTTCGACGAGACCCCGGTGCGTCTGCCGCAGTTGCCCGCTGTAGGGAATTCGTCGCAGCAACGATCGCTATTCGATGTGCTCGACGCGAACAAAGATGGGCAGGTCACACGAGACGAAGTTCGGCCAGAGTTCAAAGCTGCCGTCGAACCGTACTTTCGTCGGAAGGGTTCAGGCACGCTTACAAGGAGCGATATGGATGGTCCGGCTCCGGTTCAAACCCAGGTTGTTCCATTCTTCTCGCTGCTTGATGCAAACAAGGATGGCATTGTAACCCGACTGGAAATTGATGCGGCTCGCGAGAATCCGATGGGCTTGCAGCTAAGTGGAATTCAAACGAGACCAATGTTCGACGCGCTGGCTTCGTCTGATTTGATTGAGTTCTCTCCGCAGCAGTTCAACGACGCATTGGCGAACTTCCGTAAATCAGTTGAACGTCGAAATCGGAAGCGAGTGTTCGATCAGCTAGACACGAATGGCGATGGGGTCGTCAGCGTGGAAGAAGCAGAGCGAGAGTTTCGTCCGGTGCTCGAACAGGTGCTGAGTCGAGCAAAGCTGCCGCTGGGTTCCAAATTGAAGTTCGACGAATTTGAACGAGCGGTAATGGCCGCCAACGTCGCACCAGAGTTGGAAACTGATAAGCGGGTTCCAGCTGCATTCCGGGTTCTGGACGCCAATCGCGATGGAGTCATTGAACCGAGTGAACTGACCAATGTTGTTGATCGACTTGGCGTACTTGATGTGAACCGCGATGACCGCCTCAGTGTGGATGAGTTCCTCGGCGCGGATAATCCCGAAATGCCGGCCCCGCAGTTACCGGCAGCTAGACAGGAACCAGCGCCGCAACCGAAAAATCGCGCGGACAAGTTTGTCGAAGACTTCTTCAGTTCTTTCGACAAAGACAAGAATGGCAAGCTGACCCCAATTGAGATCCCAGAGAAAGCCTCGCCTCAGATTTCAAAGCTAGACTTTGACGGCGACGGCGCGATTTCACGGGCGGAGTTGAAGGAAGGTTTGATGAAGAAGTAGTCGCAGCTGCGCCTTCTGCGTTTCAATCGAATCGAGCTCCGGCCGTTTTGCTGAGTCGGCTAGCTGGACGCTGCCTGTGCTGGAGTCTGCGTTGCCACTAAGGGTTTGCGCAGGTGCTGGACCCAAGCGGGTGGGACGTTTGGAAAGACCCAGTTTCGTTCGAATCGATATTCGTCCTGCCACTTCGCGGCGATGCGGTCAATCTCGCGGATGCGTTTGCGTTCTTCTCCTCGCGCAATGACGCACTTCACGCTGCGAATGTAGATGTATTCGAAGTACGACAGCACCGCGCCTTCTTTCATGAGGCGGAACATTGTTTCCAACAGGTCAGAAACAAGCGCGGGTTCGAAGTTGTTCATTGGCAGGCCAGAAATGACAAACCCATAAGGTTCGTCGCACTGAAAATCCTGCAATGGCATAACGTGGATCTGGCATTGGTCTGCGACCTTCTTCCACGCGTCGTCTGTCTCGAACTTCTTGCGCAGCAGATCAGCGAATGCTTCGTTGATTTCCACAAGGTCCAAAACATCACCAGGCTTCAACGATCGGACCAGTCTGTTGGTGACCGCGCCGGTGCCCGGCCCGACTTCCAGAATCCGCCGTGGAGCATTCGCCTGTTCCATCGGCCAGCACATTGCTTTCGCCAAAAAACCACTACTCGGCGCGATCGCGCCGGTGGTTTTGAACTGTTGACGAAATTGTTTGAAGAACTCGAGGTAGTTGCTCATCGGGGCCCTGTGTTCATTCCGCCGCAGACACGATTTGTTCAATGATGTCGATACCAACCAATTCGCTCCACGCGTTGCACAATTCGAAGAAAATCGGTCCGGGGCGGCCATTTGCCACAATCGTTCCTTCAAACTTCGTCACCGGCAGTAGGCCGTAAGGAGTGGAACTTACGAATAACTCATCAGCAGATTCGATCTCCTCCGGCCGCAACGATCGTTCCTCGTACTGCAGACCAAGAACCGAACAAAGCTCGCTCACAACCTTGCGGCTTATTCCGGGCAAGACGTTTGCCGCTGGTGTGACGACAGTATCTTCGAACACGGCGAAGAGATTTGCTGTCGCTGTTTCGGTCAACAGTCCGTCATGATCGAGCAATACCGCTTGGGCGTTCGGGTTTCTGCGGTGGACGTCTTTGTTGGCGAGGTGCCAATGCATCCGGCTTCGACTCTTTGCGTGAGCCGGCATCGATGACGCCGGAAGTTGCAGTACCTTGGAGATTGCCAGCTCAATTCCATCCTGAATCTTGCTGGTCCATTTCCAAAGCGGAAGCTCGAACGTGTGAACACACACAGTTGGCTTCAGCTCATCGCTAACGTAGGTTGGGTTCGGCCCTGCAGTGACAAACATGATCAAGCCAATGTCTGAATCACTTGCCACGAAGCTGGAGTTTCGACGAGCGATTGTTTGGCTGACTTCCTCTAGTCCGACGATATCGCACTCAATCGCGCAGGCTTGCAGCGATTCTCTTAGCCGCCGAATGTGATCATTCAAACGAAAGATGTTGTGGTCATAGGTTCGAACCATCTCTGTGACAGCCAGTCCTTGCAAACCAAGATCCGACAGCGGCAAGCTTGCTGCAGATGCGGCCAAGTATCGCCCGTTTATCCAGGCGATCGGGCCGGGAGCGATATCGTCCGCTGAGTTCTTACTGTTCAGTGCCACGGTCAGAATCTGTTCGGGTTTGATGCCGGTTGTGCATGCCCGCGTTCAGTGACTTCCAAAGTCTGCAGGGCTATACTTGCTGATTCCGTGAATCATGCCGGGTCAGAGTCGAACCGGGAAGTCTGAGAGCTGACTTTGGCGGCAAGTTGATTTAAGCAACACTGAAGTATGGCTGAT
>JBGCDN010000432.1:0-3432 GCA_045105495.1 Planctomycetaceae bacterium | reverse complement strand
CCGTCGGATTCTCGATTCAAGAACGCAGCAACGTGACGTGTCACTGCCGTATCGGCCTCGTACGGCAGTCCAATTTCCTGAAACCCCGAAGCGCGATGTCGTTGTGGCTTGTCTGCGAGTTCGCAGTTGGCGAAGAAGCCGTCGACTAACAAATCAATCACTGCCTGGCGGGGGACATCCACCGAAACGGTTCCGCCAATTAGCTTCCGGCCTCGACCAAGAACCGATACGGAGTGAGATTCAGGACCGTCTTCTGCCAGCAACGCTTCTTTTGCACGGCGGCAGGAATGCCAGAGCGAAACGGATTGCCACGCGTCCAGTTTGACACCTTTCTCGGCAAACAATCCAGCCACGTAGTGCGCGACAGCCAGATCCATGTTGTCACCGCCGACCAGAAGATGATCGCCAACGGCTCGTCGCTGAAGTTCCAGATTTCCGGTTTCGTCTGTGACATCGACCAACGTCAAGTCTGTGGTGCCGCCTCCCACGTCGCACACCAGCAGCCGATCATCAACCGACAACGTCTTCCGCCATTCATCGCCAGACGCTGTCAACCAGGCGTACGTCGCAGCCTGCGGTTCTTCAAGCAGAACCAAGCTGTCAGGCAATCCAGCCGCAAACGCCGCTTCACGCGTCAACTCTCTCGCACTCGCGTCGAACGAGGCGGGTACGGTGAGAACCACATGCTGCTCCGCAATGGGAGCATCAGGGAACGCGGCATGCCATGCGGCAACAATATGTTCGAGGTACCGACAAGACGCTGTCACCGGCGACACCTTCGCAACTTCTTCCGGCGCGTTCCACGGCAGGATGGCTTGGTGACGATCGACCTTGCTGTGACACAACCACGACTTGGCAGCACCTACCGTCCGCTGCGGTTGGTCTGCGGATTGCTTGTTGGCGAACCGACCAACAGCGAACGATCGATTCGACGCCCATGGAACGTCCAGCGATTTATCGTCCGCTTCGTTGCTGGTTCCGAGATAAAGAAACGAAGGCAAAGACGGGAACGATTCGATCGTTTGCCGATCAACAAGTTGCGGAACATCCAGCACGTTGATGGCAGGATCTTCAAACTCCAACGGCGCGTAGGCCAGCGCGCTGTTGGTAGTGCCAAGGTCGATACCAATTACAAATTCTGCAGTCATGAGTCGTCTAACGGCCAAGCGGCATGGTGGGCATTCGGTTCCAGATCGGGACTCTCTTGCCGGAGTTCCGTACCTTCAACTCTGGTTACACTTCGACTTCGGCGGGAGCGATAATCATGGCCGCCTTCGGCGATCCGTTCCAAACCGGCAGTTCGCACTTCGTCGCCTGCCAGCCGGGGTGGATCAAGGTGCCCCGTGATGGTTTCTGTTCGCCAACATTGCCGACCAGTTGGTAGCGTCCAGCCGGTTCTTTCGGGACGTCCACCGGAGTTCCGTCTTCCTGATCGACGACTGCTTTGAACGCGAACAAGCGGTCGAGGACCTTCTTGCTTTCGCGATGGATATCGCGAACCGCGGCTCCCACCTGAGCGTCGTCGTAGGCAGTGATGTCTTCCTTCAGGAAGTCAATCAATCGCGCTTCGCGTTGCAGAGTGGCCAATAGGCTCACCGCATCGTTGCGAACCGGTTCTGGCTTCGGTGGCTCGACCGGCTTAGGTGCGGTTTTTTTCTCTTCAATCTTTGGCGTTCCGCCTGAAATCGCGTCGTTGACTTCCCGAGCGAACTTGCCGCTGAACAACACTCGCATGGCGAGTCCAAAACGTCCCATTTCACTAGCCTCTTAATCAGAAATCCGAGGCGGCAGTTTAGGAACTCCGTTGACCAATCGCGAACAACCGAGCCAGACGGCGATTTGGTCCGTACATCCCGGCGAGAGATGCATTTGGGAGGCTGCAAGCTGCTGCAAGACCCTCTCCGGGCCTGATAGCCTCGACTCTCCCAGAGGGAGAGTTGCCCATGCACGGATCATCCCGTCAGAGAAACCACCCATGCGGCGATGAGCCTAACGAGAAACACCATCCCAACGCCGCTGCCGCACCCGATGCAACGGGACGTTGCCCTAGCGGTTGGCGGAGACGCTGAAGTTGAAGATGCGTTCATCGTCGAATTCTTGCTTCACGACTGGGAAGCCGAAGTCGAAGGCCAGTGGGACTGAACCCATTTGTGGAATGGTGACGCGAAGGCCAGCACCCACTGTGACTCGGAAGTTGTCGAAGGTGACGTTGTCTTCCACGGTACCGAAGTCGGTGAAGACGACGCCTTGCACCGAGTCACTGGCGACAAGTGGCACGCGGTATTCGGCCGAACCAATTGCCATCCACCTGCCGCCGATTGAGACCGAGTTCTCAACAGGTCCAATGCCGCGGAATGCAAAACCACGGAACGACTGAGCACCGCCCGCGAAGAAGCGTTCGTAGATTGGTGTGTCGTCGCCGCTCCAACCAAGCTGACCAACCAATGAGAACACGTGGCGGCCGCTTCCATCCGGGCGACTTGTGACTGTCCAGAAATGTCGATACTCGCCCTCGAAGCGGGGATAGTTGAAATCGCCGAACGCTTGTTCGTAGGACGCCTGAGCGTAGTAACCTTCAGACGGCAGGATTGATGAATCACGTGTGTCGTAGGTCATCGTGACCTGCCCGGTGGACAGGAAGTTTGAGCCGACGGAATCCAGCAACACTTGTGGTGGAGGCGTTCCTGATGGATCGCTCAAGCGAACTTCTTCCAATCGCACTGCGGCGGAGATAGAGAGTTCGGGTGAAAGTTGTTTCCCAATCGAAACTCGCCCACCACCACGGCGTTCGTCCCAGTCCGGGAAGAACCGATTGAAGAAGAAACCGCTCAGGCTGAAGCTGTAATCAGAATACAAGAAGTACGGGTTCGTCCAACTTGCCGAGTAACGACTTACCTGGTCGCCGGGCACAGCTTCCAAACGCAACCGCTGCCCACCACCACGCCACGCGCGGCCTTCGATGATGTCGGCGAAGCTGGTTGGGGGTCGGAACAGGTCGAAGTTTTGTTCGTCGTAAACGAACGAACCAACAAGTCCGGCGTCACTGTTGACTCCACCGCCAAACATTAGACGACCGGTTCGCCCTTCGTTGGCGAACACATTGATGTCAACAAATCCAGGATCCGTTAGCTGACGACCAAAAGGGTCTCCCTGCGGAATGTTGTCGTAGAGCGGATTCGCCGGGTCGAAATTCTGTCCTCGGAACTCAGGAAGCTCTGGCCCCTGCCCTCGAATTGTTGGAGCCGGGAACTGACTACGGAACGCAGGCTCTGGGCTCTGACCGCGAAAAATGGTCTTCGTCTTCGCAGGCTCGGCGAAGTACTTCGGCTTGTAGAATGGGTTAGCCACCGCAGGCTTGCTTGTTTTGTTTGACCATGGGTTCGAACCAATCGTGTGACCAAAACCCGGCTTCGATGCTCGCCGATGCGTTGA